>PEBW01000003.1 GCA_003050565.1 Brockia lithotrophica | reverse complement strand
AACACCCGTACCCATACCGAACACGGCCGTTAAGCCCTCCCGCGCCGAAGGTACTGCCCTGGAGACGGGGTGGGAGAATAGGTCGCTGCCTTCCCGACCTCCCTGAACCTACGAACTTCCAAGGCGGCCCAAGCGGAACCGCCTTTTCTGTTCCGCAGTAGCTCAACGGTAGAGCATCCGGCTGTTAACCGGAGGGCTGCAGGTTCGAGTCCTGCCTGCGGAGCCACTGGCCCCTTGGTCGAGTGGTTAAGACACCACCCTTTCAAGGTGGTAGCAGGGGTTCGATTCCCCTAGGGGTCACCAGATTTTTTGGTGCTGTGGTGTAGGGGTCAACACGCCGGCCTGTCACGCCGGAGATCGCGGGTTCAAGTCCCGTCAGCACCGCCAAGTGTGCGGGTGTGGCGGAATTGGTAGACGCACTAGACTTAGGATCTAGGGCCGTATGGCATGGGGGTTCAAGTCCCTCCACCCGCACCACGAGATGTGCTATACTAAACCGTGTTTCGGGATTTAGCTCAGCTTGGCAGAGCGCTTGGTTCGGGACCAAGAGGTCGCAGGTTCAAATCCTGCAATCCCGACCATTCGGCGGCGTAGCTCAGATGGCTAGAGCGTGCGGTTCATACCCGCAAGGTCGTGGGTTCGATCCCCACCGCCGCTACCAAACGGTGGATCGGCTCGGTAGCTCAGTCGGCAGAGCAGAGGACTGAAAATCCTCGTGTCGGCGGTTCGATTCCGTCCCGAGCCACCATCTTTTTCTTTGCGGAGGGGTAGCGAAGCGGTCAAACGCGGCAGACTGTAAATCTGCTCCCTCTTGGGTTCGGGGGTTCGAATCCCTCCCCCTCCACCAGTCGGCGGTCGTGGCGAAGGGGTTAACGCACCAGACTGTGGATCTGGGATTCGCGGGTTCAAGTCCCGTCGACCGCCCCACTTATTTGCGAGATCGCCTCTCTTCCCGGTTGCGGGAATGTCGGAGGTTCCGAGATACACGATTTTGTGTTTTTTCTTTTTGCGTACGTCCACGAGCTTTCGCTTCAATTGGTATCCCGGTAGTGGTGTCAGACCGTTCGAGAGAGCCTCCCGCACGTGCGGGAGGCTCTTTGCATTCGGGGATTTTCCCACCCTCAGTATTCTTTTTCGACAGAATGGTCTTTATTTTTCTTACTACCTTATGCAGTGCGCGGTGTACGAAGGTCGGGATCCGCGGAAATGGTTCCAGTTAGGTTGACGATGATGGGGTTGCATTTTCCCCTCGGGGCATGACCAGGATGGGAGATTATCCGGCATACCTTCCTTGACAGTACTAAGATTCCTGTGTTAATGTTATACTGGATAACAGGAAAATGAACTATGGAGGGGATGTAAGATGCCTTGGGAAGTACTTGATAGCCAAGTTCCTCGAGGGCGCGCGGCGATGGAGGGTATGGATATGTACGTGCGCATAAGTCGAACGGGTGCGGCGTCCATTTCTCGAAAGGCGGTGGAAGCCATCGGGAATCCCGACTACGTCGTAGTTCTCGTAGACCGCGAGCGGGGCCTCTTCGGCATCCGCCGGGCGGAACCCCAAGAACACGGAGCGCGTCCGGCGCGCAGGGTGGGCACGGGATATACGCGCACCATCCGCTTCACGGACCTCCTTCGCGTTGCAGGAGCCACCAAGAAGATGGGCGCCGTTAAACTCAAGTTGGAAGACGGGATTCTCGTCGGTTCTCTTTCGGATCTCGCCGCCCTCGACCCGGCCGGCGATCCTAAGCCCCGCAAGCGGAAAGAAAAGGAAAACGAACTGGTCGTCATTCCGGGCAAGCGGGACACCTCTTCGACTCCGAAAGGCGACTTTGACTCCGATCCCGAAAACACGCCGTTTTAAGCCCGCACAAAGGTTTTTCGCCGCCGGGAGACATATCACCGGCGGTGAATTTTTGCCCAACACTTCGAAAGAGCCTCTCTCCAAGCAGGAGACGACCGCCTTCACGCGCGACTCGAGAACGCCCGCCCGGAGCGTGGTGCATGCGGGACCGACGACTAGAGTTGGTGGGTGAACCAGGTACGCTCGCGCCGCTTCTGTCCGGCACAAAGATTTTAGACCACCGATGGAGGAGGGCAACAACCGAAATGGTAGAAATCACGTCCAAACCGTTCGTGTATTTTTTGTGTACGGGAAATTCCGCACGTAGCCAAATGGCGGAAGGGTGGCTACGGCATCTTGCGGGAGACCGAGTTGTGGTGGCAAGTGCAGGGTTTGAACCGAGCTTTGTTCACCCTTTGGCGATCCGCGTCATGGCGGAGGTAGGGATCGACATATCTGGCCATACATCCAAGGCGATCGATCGAGATTTGTTGCATCGAGCGTTTTACGCCGTCACGCTTTGCGGGGATGCAGAAGAACGTTGTCCGTACACGCCTCCTCACGTACGCCGCGAGTTTTGGCCTTTGCCCGACCCGGCTCGCGTCCACGGAACAGAAGAAGAGCGCCTTCGCGCGTTCCGCTTCGTCCGTGACGAACTTGGAAAGAAGATGCCCGAATTTCTATCCCGCGTCCTCGATGCGTGGGAACGACGCTACGAAGGACCTTCTTTGCCTGCGCCCGTTTCGGAGATTTTTCTTTCCCCCGATCACCTTTCCGGAGGGAGATCGGCGCGCCGGGAGTGACGGAATCGATGCGCGGGGAAGTGTGGGTGTACCGGTTTTTCGACGTGGCACAGGAGATCCACCTGGACGAGGTCGAGGGTCTTTTCGTTCACCGCGAAGCGCCCGTACGGCGTATGCGCCTTCTCAAGGTGCGGCCGCGTTCCCTGGAGATCAAAAACCTCCCCGTAACCGTGGATCTCGGGGAGGTTGAAATCCCTCTACGCAGCCGGATGCTCCGGGGACGCATTCGCGCTCGCCTGTACGACTTTGGCGTTCTCAGCCTTGTCGCCCGCATAACTCTCCCGGAAGACTGGGACGTCGAGGACGTGAAACGGTTGGCCGTGGAACTCAACGAAGACGAGGAAGACGACCCCTTCGAGCGGATCTTCACGAATGTGCGGGATGACATCGTCCGGTCTCTGGCCGGGGCTCTCGAAGGAGAAGGATCTCCGGAATACGTTCACGAGTTCACCTTGTACGTCCTCCCCGAATGGCCCAAGGAACGAGACGCGGCGGAGCTCCTTTTGGGAGAAGCGGAGCGTTTAAGCGAGGCCATGCGCCGTGAAGTTCTGAGGCACCGCGTATCGTACACGGACGATGCCGTGATCGTCACCTCCGTCGCGGCGTGGACGAACGATCCGGAGGAAGCTCCCGACGTGGGCGCGCTTCTGGAGTTTGCCCACGCCCAGTTTCTCGAACTCCGCTACTACGACGACCTCCTCGACAGCGAGCTTACGAAGCTTTACGAGATCCTCGAAAATCAGCGGTCGTGGGGTTTTTTTAGCCTGCGGCGGCACGAAGAGGTCATGCGCTACATCATGGAACTTCTCGTCGAGACGGCGGAGTTTACGAGCCGCGTGCGCAACGCCGTCAAAGTAACCCAGGACGTGTACTACCTCCGCCTCTATCAGGTCGCCCTCGAACTCCTGCGCGTAGAGGAATGGTCGGCGAGCATTCGCGAAAAAATGGAAATCCTCGAAAGGAACTACGAACTTTTGAGCGACTCTTACATGACCAACCGCTTCATGCTCATCGACACGTTGATCCTCCTCCTCATCTTTCTCGAGATCGTCCTCGGGTTTTTCTTTCTTCGGTGAAAGCACACAGAGGCCCATTCTCCCTTCGGTGGTAAAAGGAATCCGTTCGCGCAGATCGTTTGTTTCGCCGCAGCCGCTTTGTTTTTTTCTGGCTCTTCAGGTACGGAGGAGGCGACGTTCGAGGACGTGGGCGATTTGCGAGAGGAGGAAGTTCACGCCGAAGTAGAGAATCGCCGTGGCCGCGAGGATGGGGAGTACGTACTTCACGGGATCGCCGTTGTAGATGATCTGCGCGTTGTGCATGAGTTCGGGCAAAGAGATGGCGACGGCGAGGGAGGTGTCTTTCAGGAGAGAGATGAACTGACTCACGGTGGGCGGGATCATGCGCACGAGGGCTTGAGGAAGGGCGATGTAGCGGAGGATCTGCAGGCGCGTCAGGCCGCTGGCCGTCGCCGCCTCGATCTGTCCGCGGTCGACGGAGGCAAGTCCGGCCCGGACGATTTCCGAGATCATCGCCGCTTCAAAGGCGGTGAGCCCCACGACGGCCGACCAAAAGGGGTCGAGGCGGATCCCGAAGGTCGGAAGGACGAAGCGGGCAAAGATGAGGAGGTAGAGGATGGGGAGATTCCGCAGGATCTCCACCGCAACGGTAAAGAGCGGCGAGAGGCCGGGGACGCCGAGGTACCGAGTTGCCCCGAGGAGGATGCCGATGGCGTAGCTGAGCGCGATGGAGATGAGGGCGACTTCGAGGGTGATTTGAAACCCCTGAAGGAGAAAGTTCAAGTGCGCCGGCTGGAGCGCTTCGAGCCAGGCTTCGATCACGCCGCCTCCCCCCTCTCGAGGACGAGTTCCTTGCCGCCCAGTCGCTTTTCCAGATAGCGCACGAGCTGGCTGAGAGGGATCGTGAGCAGGAGGTAGAAAGCTGCGACGAGCGTGTACACGGGGAGGGTTTTAAACGTCATGTTTGCGATGGCCTCGCCCTGGTAGAGGAGTTCCGGCCCGGCGATGAGGCTTAGGATGGAAGAGTTCTTCACGAGGTTGACGAACTGATTTCCCAGAGGGGGAAGGACGAGGCGGAACGCCTGGGGAAGGATGATGTAGCGCAGGATTTGCGCGTAGGAGAGGCCCGTGGCGTACCCCGCTTCCCACTGCCCTCTGGGGAGGGAGTGGATTCCCGCACGGATCGCTTCCGCGATGAAGGCCGCCGTGTAGATCGTAAGGGCAAGGGTACCGGCCACGATTCCGTCCAAGTTGATGTGAAACGGAGCGAGCCCGAAGTAAAAGAAAAAGGCGATGAGGAGGAGGGGGATGTTTCGGACGAACTCCACGTAGGCGCGGCCCACGGCGGCTACGGGGGCGTAGGGAAACATGCGAAGGCCGGCGATGAGCGTGCCGAGAATCAAACTCCCCAAGAGGGAGACGACGCTTACGCCGAGCGTGGTGCGAAATCCGCTCCAAAAGAGGCCTCCGTATTCGCGCAGGAGCTCGAGGTAGACCATGGGGACACCTCCGGCATGAAAATCGGAGGGGGAGCGTGTACGGGGAGACGTCTCGGAAGACGAGGGAAGGGGGACCGTAGCCCCCCTTCTCCTGAGAACCCGGGTTCTTGCGTCGCGCGGCTCGGACGCTCGGCTTACGAACCTTCGGGTATCGTGAAGTCGCCGTCGATGGCCTTGAGGTCTTTCTCTTGGGGTTCTTCTTGAAGCCACTTCTTGTAGATTTCCGCGTACTTTCCGTTGGCCTTGATTTCCTTGAGAAAGTCGTTTACGTACTTCACGAAGACTTGGTCGCCTTTGCGAATTCCAATCCCGTAAGGTTCCGTGGTGAAGAGCCCGCCGACGAGTACGTAATTCGGATCTTGCTGGCGCATTCCCAGGAGGATCACGTTGTCCGTCGTGAGGGCATCGCCCTTTCCACTCCGCAGGGCGTTAAACGCGTCGGCGTAGTTATCGTACTCCGCTACGTTGGCCTTGGGAGCCTTCTCCCGGATGTTTTGTACGCTCGTCGAACCCTTTACACCGATCACGGTCGTGGTTTCGTCGAGGTCTTGAATGCCTCGGATTCGGGATCCCTTGGGCACGAGGAGGGATTGCCCGGCGACGTAATACGCGTTGGAGAAGTCGATTTCTTCCATCCGCTTCTTCGTGATCGTCATCGTCGCGATGATCACGTCGATGTCGCCGTTTTTCAGCATGGGGATCCGCGTCTTCGAAGTGACCTCGACGAGTTCCACCTTGTTGGGGTCGCCCAAGATCTTTTCGGCGAGGAGGCGAGCGAGGTCGACGTCGAAGCCTTCCACCTTGCCCGTCGCGGGGTCTTTATAGCCGAAGAGTTTCGTGTCGTACTTCACCCCCGCGACGAGCTTTCCGCGTTGTTTAATGGCGTCAAGCGTCGGGCTTCCCGTAGACGCTCCTGTGTCTTTGCCGCCACCGGGGGAAGACGACCCTCCTTGGCCGCAGGCAGCGAGGCCTGCGATGAGAAGCAGGGCGAGGAGGACGGCACCCAATTTCCTCCACGAGAGTTTCTCGAACATCAGGCAGCGCCTCCTTTTTCGTTGGAGATGACGAATTTCTGGGCACTCCATGCAGGTCTCCCCAACCTCTTCAGGCGCGAGCGGTCCCGCGGTTTACCCTTCTGTAGGTCCTAATCGGGATACGCGCTAGCCCCGATTCGACGGCGCAGGATTCGGCGCAAAAACTGCCGCGCCCGCTCTTCGCGCGGTTCGCGGAAGAATTCTTCCGGCGGGGCCACCTCCACGATTTCCCCGTGGTCCATGAAGACCACGCGGTGCGCTACGTCGTAGGCGAAGTCCATCTCGTGGGTGACGACTACCATCGTCATCCCTTCGGCGGCGAGCTCGCGCATCACTTCGAGCACCTCACCGACCATCTCCGGATCGAGCGCGGAGGTCGGTTCGTCGAAGAGCATGATTTTGGGGCGCATGGCAAGGGCGCGGGCGATCGCCACCCGCTGCTGCTGGCCGCCGGAGAGTTGACCGGGATACGCGTGCGCCTTCTCCCTGAGCCCCACCTTTTCCAGAATCTGCAGCGCCATGGCCTCCGCCTCTTTCCGCTCCATTCTCAGCACTTTGGTCGGCGCGAGGACGATGTTTTCCAGTGCCGTGAGGTGGGGGTAGAGGTTGAAGTGCTGGAAGACCATGCCGATCTGCTTGCGGAGGGCGCGTACGTCGGTCTTCGGGTCGTGTACGCTCACGCCGTCTACGCGTACTTCGCCGCTGTCGATGCGTTCTAGGGCGTTGATCGTCCGAAGGAGCGTGCTTTTCCCCGACCCGGACGGACCGACGATGACCACCACTTCGCCACGCGGTATGAAGAGATCGATGTTTTTGAGGACGTGAAGCTTGCCGAAAAATTTGTTTACACGAACAAATTCAATCATCTCGGCTTCGCTCCACCTTTCCGAAATCTTTTGCCGCGGACCATCCCTCCTCGGCCGACGGGAAGCGCCGGATTCGGCGGCGTGCTGTTCGGAGAGGTGAAAAGAAAGGTGATGTAGGAGCAGCGAAGGGTGCACCTGGGCATGTATACAAGCATTATACGGCTCTCCGAAATGTGCCGCAAGAAAAAACTGCGCCGGTCCCGGGCCGGCGCAATTTTCCAAATTCGGCGGTATTCCGTATCCCCTCCCTCACCTTTTCGCGGGAGGGGAAGGCGGGAGGTTTTCCGTCCATTCGCGGAGGAAGGGCGGGAGGTCAAAGGCCGTCCGAATAAAGGAAGGCGTGGCGAATTTCGTATCCGCGGGGAGGGTACGGCGGAAGGAAAGTTCGTCGAGGTCCGTGGCCAGCGTGAACATCCAGAAGCCGCCGGCGTACGTCGGCACGACGCTCCAGTAAGGACGGACGGTGGCGAAGAGCGACCGGAGGGCGGAGAGGACGTTCTCGCCGGTAGACCGGTGGTAAAGCGGTGACTCGCTTTGGACGACGAGGATTCCCCCGGGGCGCAAGGCGCGCTTGGCCGCCGCGTAAAACTCGGGTCGAAAGAGTCCTACGGCGGGCCCAATGGGGTCGGAGGAGTCTACGAGAATCACGTCGAATTGGGCGGGGAGCGTCGCCTCAAGGAAGCGCATGCCGTCTTCCGTGTGGAGGACGAGGCGGGGATCGTCCCCGCTACCGGCGATTTCGGGGAGATGGGTTCGCGCCGCCTCGACGACCTGGGCGTCGATCTCTACGAGGACGAGCGATTCGACTTCGGGGTATTTTAAAACCTCCCGCGCTGCTCCGAGGTCGCCTCCTCCGACGATGAGGACCCGGCGGGGATCGGGGTGAAAGAGGAGGGGGGGATGGGCGATCATCTCGTTGTAGATAAACCCGTCGCGCACCGTCGTCTGCACGATCCCGTCGAGAACGAGCATCTTGCCATAATCGAAGCTGTCGAGTACGAGGATGTGCTGATGCGGGGTTTGGGCCTCGAAGAGCACCTCGCGAATTCGAAAGCCGAGGAGCGTGCTCCCCCCTTCTTCGGTGTCGACGAGCCAGAGCCCGTCCTCTCTACGAACGAGGTGCTTGGGAGGCGGGATAGACGTCAACGTGCGTTCACCTCGAATCGTATTTCGTGCGGCACGGGTGTGGCGCCAACGCAAGTATAGCATAAAAACTCGCCCCGCCCCCGATAGGCTCTTTCGGGGCAAGGCGAGCGCGCCTCGAAGTTCGGCGGGGGTATGCGTGAAACGTCCTCCTCACCGCGTCTTGAGGAGGAGGCGGATGGCCTCTTCCACGGAGCCGTCGATCGTTTCTCCGCGTTCGAGGTTGCCGCGCATGCACTGCTCCATGTAGTTCCCGATGAGGTAGAGAATCGCACGATCGAGGGCCGTCCGGGCTGCAGAGAGCTGATAGATTACCTCGGCGCAGCTCCGGCGCTCCTCCATCATCCGAAGCACTCCGCGGATCTGTCCTTCCACGCGCTTCAGTCGGTTGCGCACCTTGCGGTCGTAAAGAGCTCCGGCGCTGGCTTCGTACCCCACGTACCCGCGCCCTCGGTCGGGTTCAGGTGACTCCGGTTTCGTAGGGCGCACGTCGCCATCCATCCGAACGGTCATCGTCCTCTCCCTCCCCTTTCAACGGCCTGCACCCCGGCCCTTTTTGCCCTGAGGGGTTTCTGCAAAGCGCTCTTTTCCCGCGGATTGTTCCTGTATTCACATTCTAAACCATGAAGGTTTCCCCTCCCATAGGGTCGTAGGGAGAGTTGTGGCATTTTTGTGGCGGCCTGCCACCCACCGGCCGGTCCGCGCGAACGGGGGATCCGGACCGAGTTCCTACTGCCGACGAAGTTCGAAGAAGAGGTGTTTGGCGACGGGAAGGATGAGTTCCTCTACGGCGAGGCGGACGGCGTTGAGGGATCCGGGAAGGAGGAACACGGCCTTTCGTCCGACGACGCCCGCTTCCGCGCGCGAGAGCATGGCACGGGCGTGGATCTCACGAAAGCTCAGCATGCGAAAGAGTTCGCCAAACCCGGGGAGCACCTTTTCCAGGCGCGGAAGTACGGCCTCAACGGTGACGTCGCGGGCGGTGACGCCGCTTCCCCCGGTAAAGAGCACGCCGAAGGCTTCCGAGGCAAGGGCCTCCTCGAGCGCCTGGCGAATGGCTTCCACCTCGTCGGGGACGATGCGGGTGTAGACGACCCGATGTCCCGACTCTTCCAGACGTTCTCGGATCCACCGTCCGCCGCGGTCGGTTTCCGGGGTTCGGGTGTCGCTCACCGTAACCACAGCAAAGGAGAGGGAGGCGATGTCCTCTCCGAAGTGCGCGTGTTCGTCGGGAAAGGGAAGTCGGGACTCGGATGTCACGGGCTTTCACCTCCGATATCATTGTACGGCAAGGG
Source organism: Brockia lithotrophica (assembly GCA_003050565.1). Lineage (NCBI taxonomy): Bacteria > Bacillati > Bacillota > Bacilli > Thermicanales > Thermicanaceae > Brockia > Brockia lithotrophica. The sequence goes on along the minus strand of PEBW01000003.1, from coordinate 270,031 downwards.
CGGAGCCTTGTCTTGTCCCGATCGACCGTTTTTTCGGATCGTCCGTGCGACGGAACGCTGCCCGAGCCTTCCGGTGTTTTCCCGCCGGGCGATGCAGTGGAACAGACGTACGGCGGCTTCGTAGAGGTCTTCCGCCGCCCGCGGAAGGAGCTCGGCAAGCGTCGTGGGTCGGGCGACGGCGGCCTGAAGGCAGGCGAAATAGGGGAGGAGCTCGTTGGCTCCTTCGCCCAGGCTTCCGGAGAGGAGGAATACGGGTTTTCCTTGTGCGGACGCGAGTCGGGCAACGGCAATCGGAACCTTTCCCTGAAGCGCTTGCACGTCGCTTTGTCCTTCTCCCGTGAGGACGAAATCCGCGTCTGCAATGGCCCGGGGGAGTCCGATGCGTTCGGCAATCGTATCCGCTCCCGGGAAAAGGCGGGCCCCCAGCAGGGCGAGGGCAAAGCCGAGCCCCCCTGCCGCCCCCGCACCGGGGAAGGCGAGGAGGTCTTCGCGCGCTTCGGCGCGGGCCCTAAGGAGGAGCGTGGCAAAGCGCTTCATGCGGCGGTCGAGTTCTTGGAGATCCTTTTGCGGCACGCCTTTCTGAGGCCCGTACAGAAACACCGCAGACGAGGTGGGGATCGTTCGAGGCGTCGGCCGAGGTCATGCATCCTCCGACCAGTTACGCGAGCCCCAGGAGACGACCGATCTGGTATACGAGGACGGCAAGGGTATACCCGATGAGCGTTGTGAACACGAGGGCGATGAGCGTTAACTTCCAGCTTTGCGTTTCTTGTCGGATCGCCGCAATCGTTGCCGCGCAGGGGATGTAGAGGAGCGTCATGACCATGAACGCGTACGCCGCAAGGGGGGTGAAGTGGTCCGCAAGGGCCGTACCCAGTTCCGCGGGGTCGACGCCGTACACGGCGGAGAAGGCGGAGTTCACGGTTTCCTTGGCGAGGACGCCGGCGAGGAGTGCGACTCCTGCCTCCCAGGTGCCGAAGCCCGCGGGGGCGAGGACGGGAGCTACGGCTCGTCCGATCCGTCCGATGTAACTCTCCTCGCTGTATTCCTCTACGCCCGGCGGCAGGTTTCCGAGGGCCCAGATGAGGATCACGATGGCGACGATGATCGTCCCCGCCTTGCGCAGAAATCCCTTGGCCCGATCCCACGTGTGCAAAAGGAGAGTGCGTACGTCGGGGAAGCGGTAGGGTGGGAGCTCGAGGATAAACGGCGCCGATTCGCCCGTAAAGACAAAGGTGCGGAGAAATTTCGCAACGGCGACGGCGACGACGATTCCCAGGAGATAGAGGGAAAAGACGACGAGCCCCGCGTGGTCCGGGAAGAACGCTCCCGCAAGGAGAACGAAGACGGCAAGGCGCGCCGTGCAAGACATGAAGGGGGTTACGAAGATCGTCGTGAGGCGATCCGCCCGACTTTCGAGCGTACGCGTCGCGAGGATCGCGGGTACGTTGCATCCGAAGCCGAGGAGCATGGGGATGAAGGACTTTCCGTGGAGGCCGATGGCGCGCATAAAGCGGTCCATGACATACGCCGCGCGGGCCATGTAGCCGGAATCTTCGAGGAGGGCGATGGCGAGGAACATGAAAAAGATCGGCGGGAAGAAGACGACCACGGCGCCGACCCCGTTGATGATTCCGTTCGTCACGAGGGAGACGACCGTGTCGTGAACGCCCAAGTCGGTGAGGTACTCCCCGGTCGCGTCCCCGAGCCAAGAAAATGCCTCTTCCAAGAGGTCGCTCAGAGGATTCCCCAGGGCGAAGGTGAATTCGAAGACGAGGAACATGAGGAGGAGGAAGATGGGGATCCCCCAGATCCGGTGGGTGAGGATCCGGTCGAGGCGATCGGAGAAGGTGAGCGTATCCACTTCTTGGGGGCGCTCGACGACGTCGCAGAGGATGCGTTCGATGAACGCATAGCGGCGGTCGGCGATGACGACTTCCGGGTCTTCCCCCAGGCGCTCGCGCAGGTGGGCGCGGACCGCCCGCGCTTCCGCGAGAGCTTCCCGCGGGAGTTTGTCCTCAACCTCGCGGACGAGGTGTTCGTCTCCCTCGAGGTACTTTACGGCGAGCCACCGAAGGGGGTACTTCGTCGCCAGTTCGGACACGCTTTCGAGAAGGGGGACGAGGCGTGTGAGGGCTTCTTCCACTTCCGGCCCGTAGTCGATCCGCAGCGGTTCGCGCACGGAGTGAGAGGCGACGTCGAGGGCAACCTCCATGAGCGTGTCGAGCCCCTGCTTTTTCGTGGCCACGGTAAGGACGGCGAGGACGCCCAGGCGTTCGCTCAGGAGATCCGTGCGGATTTTTATCCCCCGAGCCTCGACTTCATCCCACATGTTCAGGGCGAGGACGACGCGGGGGGTGAGTTCGAGGAGCTGGACGGTGAGGAAGAGGTTGCGCTCGAGGTTCGTAGCGTCGACGACGTTGATCAGGACATCGGGACGCTCGCCTACGAGATAGTCGCGGGCCACGCGCTCATCCTCCGCGTAGGCCCCCAACCCGTAGATCCCGGGAAGATCGACGAGGATTACCTCGCGGCCGCTTGTGGGGTCGCGGTAGCGCCCTTCCTTCTTCTCTACGGTGACTCCCGGCCAGTTCCCCACGCGGTGCCGTAGTCCCGTAAGGGCGTTGAAGAGCGTCGTCTTGCCCGAGTTCGGGTTTCCGGCGACGGCGATCGTCACCGTCTGCGTCGTGTGGGCCAATTCCATTCCCACCTCTCCTTTGCAAAAACACCAGGGTTTTGGTACGCACCACGTTTGCCCTATGCGGATTTTCGCGAAGGCGCGCGTTCGATTCCGAGCGGGAATTCCCGGGTGCGCTCGCCCAATGTGTACCCCGGCGGTGTCGAGGGGCGATGCTACGACGGGCAGGAGAGTCGGACGAGGACCTTTTGCGCCATCCCGTGCCCGAGGGCGATTCGCTGTCCGTTCAGGGCGACGATGAGCGGTCCGAAATCGTTCTTGAGAACGCGAACCTCCCGTCCCCGTGTAAACCCGAGTTCCAGGAGGCGTACGTTCGCTTCCGTTCCTCCGACGATGTCGGCAATGACACCCTGTTCGTTGGGACGGAGGAGGGCGAGCGGAACCGCGTTGCGTGCGCTCATATCAGATCACCTCGACGTAGATGTACTTTGCTTCCTCGCGGCGGAGGCTCAGGTCGTACCCGCGAACTTCGACGTCGATGGGGTCGCCGAGGGGCGCGACGCCCCGCACGGTGAGGGTGGTACCGGGAGTAATTCCCATGGTGAAAAGCCGTTGGCGGATGTGCCCCGGGGCGGCGATGCGAGCGACTTTGCCTCGTCCGCCTACGGGTAGGGTGTCCAGGGTGGGCAACTCGTTCACGGTGGACCCTCCTTTGAACGATTCCAACGTGAAAGCGCTTTAAAAATTGGTGTTGAAAAAAAGGGCATTTGCCAATTATCAAGAACGATTCTCATTTTCCTGGCGAACCTATCGTATCAGGGGTCGCTTCGGGGTGTCAAGGTGTGTCCAAGGAGATCTCCGTTGATTTTGTGAACGCGGCTTCGTTCGTCGCCTCGCCTCCGAAGCCCAGACGGCCCGGTTTCGAGCGAGAAAGAAAAAACGGCGTCGGTGCGCCGTTTCCGAATTTTCGTAGGGGTGAAGTTTGGGATGCGGGCGGTTTCCCCTGGGTCGAAAAGGAACGAAGGGAGGGCTTTACGACGAGCGTTCCGTGCGAACTCCGGGACCTGAGGGGAAGGTACCGCTCGGGTTTTCCTCCAATGTTTCCCCGGCGTGTTCGTGCTTGAGGTCGTAGTTCAGGCGGACGACCGAGCGATCCTCGAGTCGGAGTTGGTCCTTTAGGTACGTGACGGTGAGCTCGCTAAAGGTTACGCCTCGGAGCGTCTGAATTTGCTCGTGCAGCGCTTCTAGGCGGGCGAACTTTCCCCGCACGAGGACTACTTCCATGCACTGCGTGAGCGTGAGGTGGACGTGCACGGTGGTGATGATCACGTCGTAAAACGTGTGCTCGAGTTCCATGAGCACGACGGGGAGATTGCTGACGTGGTGATCATAGGCGACGATGATCGCCCCGGCCACCACCGCCTCCGGGTCGACCTTTTTGGGGTCGAGGATCGCCTTCCGCACGAGGTCGCGGATGGCCTCCGAACGGTTGCTGTAGCCCTGCTCGGCGAGGAAGGCGTCGAATTGGCGAAGGAGGTTTCCCGGAAAGGATACGCCGAATCGGACGAGGTCGTCGCTCATGGGAGTCCCCTCGCTCGTGTGGAGTGGGGCCAGACGAGCCCGCTTGGTATACCTTTCGTGTCACAAAAATTGTACCATACCCCGCGGAGGAAAAGCCAGCTCTCCGTAGAAAGCAGGACCGTTTGTAAGAGAGTTGTAAGGAACCAATTTCTCGTGTAACACCGCATGGAAACGAGGTACCATCTGCCGAGGGTGCTCGTCGCGCCGCGACGAAAGCCTGTCTTTTTGGGTACAAACCTCGAGGGACTTCTCAAGTAAAATAAGGAGAGAAAGGGCCGGTGTACCCATCGTGCGAGAAAGGAGCGGTTTCCATGTTTCGTCGCATCGTCGTCGCCACGGACGGTTCGGAAGGAGCGCGGAAAGCCGTTCGCTACGTAGCGGAAAAACTGAGCGACGGGGACGTGCGCGTGGCGCTGGTCCGCGTGACGTCTCCGCTACCCAGGTACATCTTCACGGAGTTTATGGTACCCGACCTCGACCCCCAGGGCGTCGTGGAAAAGCGCTCGCGCGACGAGGTGGAGGAAGATGCGGCGCCGCTACGCGAAAAAGGGATCCCGTACGAAATCCACGTAGAAGTGGGAGACCCGGCTTCCGAGGTCGTACGCCGCGCACGAGAGTTCGGTGCCGATCTCATCGTCGTCGGACGCCGCGGCCTCAACCCGCTGCAGGAAATCTTTCTCGGGAGCGTAAGCCAACGGATCCTCCATCTTTCGGAAATCCCCGTGCTCGTCATTCACTGAGCCTCGCTCCTCGGGCGGACGGGGAGCTCAGGGCGTAGGGCGCGGCTCCGTCCCGTTTCGGTAGCGGAGAAGAAGATCGAGGACGCGTTCGTCGCTCACCTGGGGAAACCTTTCGTAGTAGGCCCCTACGGCACCGAAGGGGGAGGGCGTGGCGAGGACGAGGATGTCGTCCGCGTACGGACGGAGTTCTTCCACCGTGTCGGGAGGGGCCACGGGCGCGGCGAGGATCGACCGGCTCGCCGGAGCTGCCTGGCGAAGCCAGAGAAGGGCGCTTTTCGCCGTTGCGCCCGTGGCGATTCCGTCGTCCACGACGATACAATAGGTGGGGTGTGGCGAAGGGAGTCCGCGGAATCCGTACAGGCGCAGGCGTGCCGCGAGTTCCGCGCGGGCCCGCTTTTCTTGTTCGGCAAAGTCCTCTTCCCGAAGGCCCAGTTGGCGTATGACGTCGCGGTTCAGTACGCGGCGCCCGTCCGGGCCTACGGCGCCCACGGCGAGTTCGGGATGGAACGGGGCGCCGATCTTGCGCACGACGAGCACGTCGAGGGGGATTCCGAGCACGGCGGCTATCGCGGCGGCAACTTCAACGCCGCCGCGGGGAATGGCGAGGAGGAGCGCGTTACGGGCGGTAAGGCGGGGGAAGCGCCTCTGTAGTTCGGCGGAGAGCCTCTTTCCCGCCTCCTCCCGATCGCGAAAGAGAGGCCGGTTCCATCCCGCGGCCATGGGAGATCTCTCCTTCCTTTTAGAAAAGTCGAATTGCGACCCGGGACGGGTCTGAAGGCTGGGTGAAGGAATGGAAATCGAAGGATCGGCGAGCGTAGACGTCCAGGCGCGTTGCGGCAGCGTAACACCGCTTGGCCGAGGACTGCACATGATCGACCTGTGCGACTGGTTCCTTCCCGAACGGACGGCAGCCTACGTCTTTCCCGAGGAAGGGATTCTCATCGAAACCGGGCCGGCCGTGAGCTTCCCCTTCCTCCTCAAGGGGCTCACGACGCTCGGAATGAGCCCCCGGGACATCCGCACGGTGATTCTCACCCACATCCACCTCGACCACGCCGGAGCGGTAGGTCTATTCCTCAAAGAAGCGCGGGAAGCCGAGGTGATCGTGCACCCGCGCGGGGCGCGGCACCTGGTGGACCCTCGGCGTCTCATCGCTGCGGTGCGCGAGCTCTACCGGGGTCGATTCGACGAGTTTTACGCGCCCGTCCTTCCCGTGGATCCCGATCGCGTTCGCACCGTTCAGGACGGCGATTTTCTTTTGCTGTCCGAGGGACGGCGGCTTTTCTTTTACGATGCTCCCGGACACGCCCCCCACCACATTGCCATTTACGCTCCGCACGCAGAAGGGGTCTTTACAGGAGACGCTGCCGGGGTGTGGTACAGCCGCCTCGCTTGGACGGGAACCTTTCTCGTCTTGCCCTCTACGGTACCCTCGCAATTCGATCCCGAGGCGATGCGCCGGACGTGGGAAAGGCTTCGCGCCCTCAAGCCCCGCCGTCTCTTCTTCTCCCATTTCGGGGAAACGGAGGCCGTGGAGGACGTCTTCGGTCAGCTCGGGAAGTGGCTTCCTCGCTACCTGGAAGACGGGGAGTTCGTACTTCGCCGCTACCTCCGCCCGTGGCGGGAAGGGGAAGAGGCGGAGAAGGCCGCGATTTTCGCCCAAGCCGTAGAGCAGCTCTCGGAGATGCTCTGGGAACGAATTTTGCGGGAAATCGGTGCACAAGGTCGCGGGGGCGAGCGGGCAAGGGAGATCTTCCGTAGGGAGACGGCGTACCGCCACGATATCTACCTGAACGCCTACGGCGTCATGGAGTACCTCTTTCGCCAAAGCACCTCGGAAGATTCGGGTTGACGGCAGGACGGTCGGGAGAGGAGGGGAACGGATGTTTTCGCGCCGTATGCTTTCCGCCGACGTCCTCCTCGTCGGCGGTGGGATCGTGGGGGCGAGCGTCGCCTATTTCCTTCGAGCTTTGGGGTTTACGGGACGCATCGTTCTCGTGGAGCGCGATTTCGCCTTTCTCTGGGGTTCGACGCGGCACAGCATGGGTGGGATACGGCGCTGCTTCCTCTCTCAGGTGAACGTCCGCCTGGCGCAATTCGGCCACGAGGTGTACCGCGATATCGACCGGTACCTTCCCTTTGACGAGGGTGCGGATGCACCTCCTTTCCGCCCTGTGGGCTACCTCCTCCTCGCGGACGGTCGAAATTGGTCGGTCCTGCACGCGATGCACAGCCGCCTGCGCACCTGGGGATTGGTGCCCGAATGGGTGGGGCGGGAAGCTCTACCCCAGCTCCTGGGGTGGGAACCCGAGGAGTCCATCGTCGGAGGCCTGTACTGTCCCGGCGACGGCGTACTCGACGTGCCGCGAGTTCATGCGGCCCTCTACCGCAAGCTAAAGGAACTCGAAGTGGAGGCCGTTCAAGCCGAAGTGGAGCGGGTCCTCGTCGAAGGCGGCCGCCTCGTCGGCGTGGAGGCCGTCCTCGTCGGGGAACGTGCGCGGGTGCGTTGGAAGGTTCCGCGCGTGGTTCTTGCGGCGGGAGCGTGGAGCCCGAAGCTTGCCGCCGCGGCAGGAGAGCACCTTCCCGTGGAAAGTCGGCGACGGGCGGTGTACTCCTTTGCCTTCGAGAGAAACGAAGCGGCGAAGTCCCTCCCCCCGCTCCCCTTCCTCCTCTTTCCCGGGGGGGAAATGGCCGTCCTGCGCGGAGAGGAGCTCCTCCTGAGCGTTCCTGCAGGGCATGCCCGCGAAGAAGAGGCGGCACTTGCGGTCCTGCGGCGTCTCGGTCCCTACGGGCACGGCACCCGACTTCTCTCCGGACGAACTGCCGTCCACGACGTGCACGTCCGGGATTACAGCCCGATCGTCGGGCCGTGCCCACGTGCGGAAGGTCTTTGGGTTGCCGCGGGATTTGGGACCTACGGCGTAGGTCTCGCCCCGGCCGTAGGCTTTGGGTTGGCGGAGCGGATCCTCCGCAGGCGGCGGGAGACCCTCCCGCTCGATTTCCTCACTCCTTCGCGAATTATGCGGGCGGCGTGGGTGGAGGAGGCGCTTCTAAGCTGACCGTCCCCGCACGCGCAAAGAAGGAATCCAACTCCGTCCTGAGCCGCGCGAGGTCGTGGGGGTCGGTAGCGGAGAGGAGGAGGACTGCCCGGGAGGAGTCCGGGAAAAGGCCCGCAGGTGTGGGCCACTTCTCGGGAGGAAGGCGGTCCTTCTTGTTTAGGAGCAAAAGGCGCGGGATGTCCTGCGCTCCCAGGGCGCTTAGGTGTTCCTCGGCGACGCGCATCTTCTCCTCCCAGTCGTCTTCCGACACGTCCACGACGTGAAGGAGGAGGTCGGCTTCTCGGACTACCTCGAGGGTGGAGCGAAAGGCGGCGACGAGGAACGTGGGAAGGTCGCGGACGAAGCCGACGGTGTCGAGGAGGACGACCGTGCGCCCCGAAGGAAGGCGGAGGCGCCGGGCGGCCGTGTCCAGCGTAGCGAAAAGGCGGTCTTCCACGAGCACGTCGGCCCCCGTGAGCGCCCGAAAGAGCGTAGATTTTCCGGCGTTCGTGTACCCTACGAGGGCCACTTGAGGAACCCCGCGGCGCAGGCGGGTACGCCTTTGCGTGGCGCGAGAGCGCTCGACTTCCTCGAGCCGTTTGCGGAGAAGGTGAATGCGGCGGCGAATCCGCCGTTGATCGACTTCGAGCTTCGTCTCGCCGGGACCGCGCGTGCCGATTCCGCCCCCTAGCCGGGAGAGGGACTCGCCCCGTCCCGCGAGACGGGGGAGGAGGTACTGGAGCTGGGCAAGTTCCACCTGAATCTGGCTCTCGCGCGTGCGGGCCCGCTGGGCGAAGATGTCGAGGATGAGCTGCACGCGGTCGACGACGGGGAGCTCCCAGGCTCGTTCGAGGTTTCTCAGCTGCGTGGGGGTGAGGGAGCGGTTTACGAGGACGAGTTCCGCCCCCACGTCTTGGAGGAGGGTACGGATTTCTTCGATCTTCCCCCGCCCGAAGAGCGTCGCCGCTTCGGGTTTTTCCCTGCGGTGGACGACGGTCGCGACCACCTCTGCGCCGGCGGTTTCGGCGAGCCGGCGGTCTTCGGCGAGACGCGACTCCCGCTCGCCCCAGTCTTCGGGAGAGAAAAACGCCGCGAGGAGGGCGCGCGTTCGCGCGGGTGTGGAGGAATTTCGCGGAGTTTTGCCCACCGGAACGCCTCCTGTCGGAAATTTACCCCTGCGAGCGGGGCGATTTCGGGGTTTCTAGCCACGTGTTCAGGAAAGAGTCGTTGTCTCGGGAGGGATCGGTTGGTGCCCCACGAGCAAAAGGCTCGGGACGTGCTTTGGGTGCGGGAGCGAATTCGCGAATTAGACGAACAAGGACAAGGGCGTTTCCGCCTCGAGCCGGGGACCCCAGGCTGGGAGGGGCTTGAAGGGCTCCCGCCTTTCGGAGATTCGCGGGCGGCGGAGGGGGACGATCTTCGCGGACGACCTTCGGACCAAAGCGTTTCCGGAGCGAACCGCGCGTACCGCGGCAAGCCACGCGACGTCGTCGTCCCCTACGTCCTCTCCGGGGAAGAGGTCTTCGTGCGCGTCGACCTACGCCCGCAGAAAAAGGGCGTCCTGCGTGGGTGGCCGGAAGTGGTCCTCGTTTCCCACGGAGACCGTGTCGCCCCGCGCTGTAAACACTTCGGTGTCTGCGGAGGGTGCATGCTCCAACACGCGGCGTACGAGCTTCAACTCGCCTACAAAGAGGACAAAGTGCGCCGTCTCCTGATCGCACAGGGCATAAGCGATGCGGTGGTGCATCCCATCCGCGGGATGGCTCATCCCTGGGGTTACCGGAACAAAATGGAATTTACGTTTCGTCCCGACGGAATCCCCGGTCTCCACGCCAGGGGGATGTACCGCGAAGTTCTCCCGCTGTCCGAGTGCCACATCGCCCATCCGGACATCGACCGCGTGCGGGAAGTCGTAGGGCTCTGGGCGCGCGAGCGAGGTCTTCCCGGCTACGACAAGGACCGCCACGCCGGTCTTTTGCGCCACCTCGTCGTGCGCAAAGCCTTTGCCACTGGCGAACTTCTCGTCGCCCTCGTAGCGACGGAGGCACCCGACGGATATGCTTCCTCGCTCACCGAGCTCGGCGCCGAACTTCGGCGCACCTTTCCCGGCCTTCGCGGGCTTCTTTGGGCGGAAAACCGTAGTCTTTCCGACGCCGTTCAGGTCGAGCGCCTTCACGTGCTCGAAGGACGACCGTACATCGAAGAGCTCCTCGGGGGATTTCGCTACCGTCTCGAGCTCGAGACGTTCTTCCAGACAAATCCCCTTCAGGCGGAAGCCCTCGTTTCCACGGCGCTTGCCTACGTTCGCGAAGCCTTGGATCCCGCGGCGAAGGCCTTGGTCGTCGATCTGTATTCGGGGGTGGGCACGTTTACCCTTCCCCTCGCCCGCGTGGCGGAAAGGGCGGTAGGCATCGAGGTCGTTTCCGCCTCCGTAGAGGCGGCGCGCCGCAACGCGGCGCAAAATGCCGTAACGAACGTAGAGTTTCGCCGTGCCGACGCAGGGGAAGGTTTGGGCCAGCTCTTGCGGGAATGGGGACGTACGCCGTCGCTCCTCCTCCTGGACCCTCCGCGGGCGGGAGCGGGGACGCGAACCGTCCGCGCCGTCCTCGCTGCGGCACCGGATGCAATCGTGTACGTCTCTTGTAATCCCGCGACCTTTGCCGAAGACGCCGCACGCTTCACGGTCGGCGGCTACGCACTCGTCTCTGTGACCCCTGTGGACATGTTTCCCCACACGCCGCATGTGGAGCTCGTCGCCTTATTTCGGCGGGCGCGGGTCGCCTAGATCGCGGGAGCGAAGCGAAGCCGAGGATGCTTCCTTTCGCACCCTTGCAAACGGACGCGACGGACGGTGTAGGTCGGGGACCCTTTCGAGCTTTCCGCTCATCGGTAGGCGATGCGGAAGGACTTTTCCTCGGGGACCACGGGACGCTCCTCGATCACGAGGTCGTCGACTCGGGCGGCAGGGGGCCCTTCCTCGAGGGCGAGCAGGAGGTCGCTCAAGGAACGATCGTCCCCTTGCACTTCCGCGGTGACCGTGCCGTCGGGTTCGTTGCGCACCCATCCCGTGATGCCCCGTCGCGTCGCTTCCCGGAGGACGAACGCGCGGTACCCAACCCCTTGCACGCGACCCACGATGCGGAGAAAGAGGCGTTTCATGAAGGCCCTCCTACCGTCGTGCGTGGTTTTGCCGTTCCCTCGGCCTTTCGAATTTGTCGCACTTTGCGGCCGCTTACTTTCGATTATAGCGTAAGCCCGGGGCTTGCGCGGATCGCATACGGAGATTTCCTCCGCGGGCTCCCGCGGGTCGCAGGGGGAATTCCCATCCGAGGGACAGAGAAGGGCCCGGTCGCAAAGGACCGGGCCCTTTCCTTCCCGCGGCTAACGTCTCGGCTGCGAGGGTAGGAGGTTCAGGATTCCTCGGGTCCCCTCGCGATTTCCCGCAGGCGGAGGAGTCGTTTCCTCTTGAGGCGGGCTGGTCGGTTGGGATTGGGGAAGAGGGACCGCCTTGCTCGGCTCGGACTCTCCTGCGTCGTTTGTTGCGGTCACCCGTATGTACGCCTGGGAGGCCGTGGGGGTAAAGGTGAAGGACGGATCGGTTGTGTCGCCTAGTTTTGCCCACGGCCCGTGGTCCGTATCCCCGGCGTATACGGAATAGTGGGTCACGTGGTCCTTTTCCGCGTTGGGCTGCCAACTTACGGCGATCGTACCGTCCGCTTGTCGAGTCGCGCGAACGTCTTTTGGGGGAGAAGGTACGCCTTTGGGCGGTTTGCTCAGGTCGAACGGGCTTACCGGGTTAGACGGAGGCGAGGTTCGGCCGTCGACCGTGACGGCCACGACCTGGTAGGCGGAAAGCGGCGTGGGCGAAGGATCGTGTACTTCGAGCGGCTGGTGGCTCATCACGCTGGCGATGTGCGTCTCCCCCGTGGCGTCGATGCGGAACACGCGGTACCCCGCGATGTCCGGTTCTCCGTTCGCGTTCCAGCGGAGTACGACGGTGTTGCCGTCGAAGGTTGCGGTGAGCCCCTGCGGAGGACTCGGAGCCTTCCCCGTTGGTGCGCGCGGGTCGGTTTCCTCCGGAAGGTGATTGCTCCAATCCGTAGGGTAGGGGGAGATGAGCATGCGGACGCGTTTGGGGAGCTGGAGGGGGTCGCGCTTTACCCGCACTTCTTTGAGGACGAGGTCGTCCGGCGTGTCGTTGCGGGCGAGGTACTCCTTATCCCCTACGACGACGAGGCGAGCCTCCACGACGCGGTCGTCTCGTTCCGTAGGTACGCGGTCTCGCGGGAAGAGCCCGGGTACGATCTGCACCTTGGGGACCTTGCCCACGGCCTTTTGGCAGGTTTCCGAGGGGAGCTTTCCCGAGGGGAGGCAGATGTTTACCGTGACCAGGGTATTCGGGCGGGGAAAGGATTTCCCCTGAGGGTTGAGCTCGGGGAGGATCTGCACCGTCTTTTGGTACAAGGTAAACCAAGGGGTGAGGTGGTCGAAGCGGGTCCCGCCGCGGTTTAGGCTCGTGGCGCTCGATTGGTCTTTGTTTCGAATGTCGTACCCGCCCCAAACCCCCAGCGTGAAGGTCGGCGTGTAGCCGATGAACCAGAAGTCCTGATCGTTCTCGCTCGTCCCGGTCTTACCGGCCACCGGCACGTCGCCGTAGGCGCTTCGCAACTTTGCTCCCAGGGCGGAGGCCGTCCCGTTCGTGACGACGCCGCGCAGGGCATCCGTGATCATGTAGGCGGTCTCCGGGGAAAACACCTGCCGGACCTCTTCTTCGTGGCGGTAGAGCTCGCGGCCGCTTGCGTCGGTGATCCGCTCGATCATGTACGGTTTCTTCAAGATCCCCTGGTTGGGAAATACCGTGAAGGCGCCCGTGAGCTCGTACAGCGTAGTCCCTTCGCGCAATCCTCCGATGGCTGCCACCTGGGATTCCCGCTTGTCTTCTGGGGTGATTGTGGAGATCCCCGCCGCCTCCGCATAGGAGAAGGCGCGCTCCATCCCCACCTGATGGAAAAGGCGAACCGCCGGCGGGTTTCGCGATTCCCAAAGCGCCTGACGGGCGGTCATGAGGCCCTTGAACGGCGAAAGGTTGTAGTTGTAGACGACGTGTTCGCCCTTTTGGCCGTCGGGGAGGACGACGGGGGTGTCCTCCACGGGGGAATCGATGCCGGGGAGAATCCCTTCCTCCAGCGCCGGACCGTAGGCGAGGATGGGCTTAATGGAAGATCCGGGGGAATACGGTTGGTTGCGGGCAAAGGAGAGGTAGCGTTTCCCGTATTCGGGGTCTACCGTCGGGGGCTTTCGGTTGGGAATTTCCGCGAGGACGGCCCCCGTGCGGTTGTCGATGAGCACGGCGGCAAACTGTTGTACCGAGGGGATCTCTTTCCGGACTTCCTTTCCTTGGGCATCTTTCGAGGTTACGGAGATCTTCGTGTCCGGCAGGTACTTTACCGCATTTTGGGCCACGTCTTGAAAGGCGTCGTACAGATCGAGGTCGATCGTCGTGACGATGTGGACGCCGGCCGTGTTCAGGAAGTCGCGCTTTCGCTGCACGAGGTCCTTCCATTCTGCCGGCGCCTCCCGTCGAACTTGCTCTGGATTTTGCCCGAGCTTTTTGATTTCCCGGGCGGCGAGTGCTTCGGCGGCCTCGTCGAGGATTTCCTCCGTGAGGATCGGGTAGCGGTTCGAGCTGATCTGGGGAAGGTCCGACTTTAAGCTCCCCGCGATGTCGTAATTCAGTGCGTCCCGGTATTCCTCTTCGGTGATCTTTCCGAGCTTTCGCATGCTCTCGAGCACGTAGCGCATGCGGTCGATGCCGCGTTTGAGGCCTTCCGGATCGTACGGATCGTACAGTCCTGGAGATTGAAGCATACCCACGAGGTAGGCCGCCTGGGGCAGGTTCAGATCTTTGGCGGGCACACCGAAATACCCTCGGGCGGCGGCTTCGATTCCGTAGAGGTTTTGACCCTGGGCTTTGCCGAAGTACATCTTGTTTAGGTAGGCTTCGAGGATCTGCTCCTTGGTAAAGTAACGTTCGACGTGCAGGGCGAGGAAGATTTCCGCAAACTTTCGCCTGTACTTCAGACGCGTAAGTTCTTCGCCCTTTACCTCGCCGCTGATTTCCTGGCGGTAGAGGTCCTCGAGCAGCGTCTGCTTGACGAGCTGTTGGGTAAGCGTGCTGCCCCCCGTCTGAATCTCGCTCCGGGTAAGCTGTTGAAGCGCTGCGCGGGCAATCCCGCGAAGGCTTACCCCGTGGTGGGAATAGAAGTTCTTATCTTCCGCGGCGATGAGCGCTTCGACGACGTACGGGGAAATCTCGGGTAGCTTTGTCGGGATGCGCGTCTCCACCGAAGGAAGTTGCCCGATGAGCTTTCCCTTTCGGTCGTAGGCGTAACTCGCGAGGTTTCCCGAAAAGAGTGCTTCCTTCATCGCTTCGTACGAAGGGAGCTCTTCTTTCTGAAAGACAGAAGCCACGATTCCCAAAGCGATGCCGAAACCGGCCAAGGCAAAGGCCACCGCAAGGACGGCGAGCGTGACAAAACCGTATCCTACGTACCGCCAGATCGGCGGCCTTCTTTTTCCGTTCGGAGTACGTCCGGACAGAGGAGGTCGATCTTCGCCTTCCGGGGGACGATGTGCCGAAGAAAACACGAGAGTCGGTTCGTCGCCGCCGGAATTTCCGCGCGTAGACATCCGCACCCCTCCTTTGGCGGGTTCATTATACCACGTCCGTTCCGAAGGGGTCCGCGTTTCCCTCTTCGGGCGCCTTTGGTATACTTGTGGCCGACGATCTTTTCGCGTGCGGTCGCGCTTTCCGGCCGGCAGAGACATGCGGACTTTTTGTGAGGTCGTAAGAAGGAGAGGGAGAAGGAGAGGGAAAGATTGAACGGCGAACGCTCTTTTGCTTCATCGCAGGAGGGGAAGGAGCACCGTCCCGAACCGAAAACGCCTCGGATGCCGGAAGCTTCCGCCGTGCTCGAGAGGGTGATCCACGAGGAAAAACTCGAACCTGCGGTGGCGGAGCGCTTCGCGCAAGCCTTTTCGCGCCTCGTCCGCGGGACCGCAGAAATTACGCCGCTCGAGGAATTCGCCGTTCGCCTTGCGCGGAGCGTGCGCGACGGTCGCCCCCTTCGGGTGAAGCTGGGCCTCGATCCTTCTGCCCCGGACATTCACCTGGGGCACACCGTCGTCCTCCGCAAGCTCAAGGATTTTCAGGAGCTCGGGCACGTCGTGCAGCTCGTAATCGGGGACTTTACGGGGCGGATTGGCGATCCGACCGGTCGCTCCGAGACGCGGCGCGCGCTCACGGAGGAGGAAGTGCGGGAGAACGCCCGCACGTACCTCGAACAGTTCTCCCGCGTCCTCGACGTCTCGCGCGTCGAGTTGCACTTTAACGCCACGTGGCTTGCCCCCCTCACCCTCGCCCAGACGATCGAGCTCATGTCCCGGATGACCGTGGCGCGCATGTTGGAGCGCGAAGACTTTCGCGAGCGCTTCGTGTCCGGCCGTCCCATCGCCCTGCACGAATTCCTCTACCCCCTCCTCCAGGGGTACGATTCGGTGGTGCTTCGGTGCGACGTGGAACTCGGGGGGACGGACCAGAAGTTTAACTTTCTCGTAGGCCGCCACCTGCAGGAGAGTTACGGGCAACCCGGGCAGATCCTCATGCTCATGCCCCTGCTCGAAGGCCTCGACGGCGCGCGCAAGATGTCGAAGTCCCTGGGGAATTACGTCGGGGTTCAGGACCCACCCGAGGAGATGTTCGGAAAGATCATGTCCATCCCCGACTTCCTCGTCCCTCGTTATGCACTCCTCCTCACGGACGTGCCCGAGGAAGAGGTGCGGCGCGTGGAAGAGGGGATGGCGGCGGGCACGGTACACCCGATGCACGCCAAGAAGGACCTGGCCCGGCGAATCGTCGCCCAGTACCACGGGAGAGAAGCGGCGCGGCGGGCGGAGGAGCACTTCACCCGCGTCTTTCAAAGGCGCGACCTCCCCGAGCAACTCGAAGAGGTGCGGTTGGCCTCTGCGGAAATCCCCGAAGGCGGAGTGGGCCTTTTATCCCTTCTCGTGCGCCTCGGGTTGGCCGCCTCAACGAGCGAAGCGCGCCGTTTCGTCGAGCAGGGGGCGGTGCGCATCGACGGCGAACGCGTCGAAGATCCGCGCGCGCGCGTCTATCCCCGCGACGGACAGGTTGTCCAAGTGGGTCGCCGGAACTTCCGCCGCATTCGCCTCTCGCAAGACGCGGGTCCGTAGAGTCCGTGCCTATCCCCTTGCACCGACGGCGATAAAAAACCCCGGGAGAGAGCCCTCCCGGGGTTTTGCCGTTGGAGATTACCCACGGCGGCTGTAAAACTCGACGACGAGCGTCTCGTTGATCTCCTGCGGCAGTTCTTCGCGCAAGGGAAGGCGTTCCAGCCGTCCTTCGAGTTTGGTCTCGTCCCAAGAAAGGTATTCGGGCAAGTAGACGCGCTCGGCCAACGCTTCCCTTACCACGCGGAGCTGCTTTCCCTTTTCCGTGAGGCCGATCGTATCCCCCACCTTTACGAGGTAGGAGGGGATGTTCACGCGTTGTCCGTTTACGGTGATGTGGCCGTGGGTGACCAGTTGCCTTGCCTGTCGCCTCGTGCGGGCGAGCCCGAGGCGAAACACGAGGTTGTCGAGCCGCCGCTCCAAGAGGACGAGGAAGTTTTCCCCCGTATTTCCGGGCATCCGCGAAGCCTTGCGGAAGAGGTTGTGAAACTGCCTCTCGGGAACGCCGTAGAGGAAGCGGAGCTTCTGCTTTTCCTGAAGTTGCATTCCGTACTCGCTCAGCTTTCGCCGCTGGGCCTGGGATCCGTGCTGGCCGGGCGGGAACGGCCGCTTTTGCAACTCTTTCCCCGTTCCCGTGAGGGAAATCCCCAGGCGACGGCTGATCCTCCAAATCGGACCCGTATAGCGCGCCATACGCCTTTGCTCCTTTCCGTCAGCCCTGCTCTTTTGTCCGCAGTGTGCGGTTGCATTCGTTCGCTCCGTAGCGGCAGAGTCACAACGTACAGAATACCTTGAGGGCCCCGGTTTGTCAAGGTTGCACTGCGGTTTCGTCGTTCTGCCTCGGGGCACGTCGGGAGCAATACTGGTACAATCTTTGCTTGGTGATCGCGTATGGACATCCGCCGGTTTTCTCTTTATCCTCCTGCTGCCGGGCGCGCGCACACCCGTACCACCAACGTATACCTCCTCGAAAGGGGAAACGCGCGGTGGCTCATCGATACGGGATACGGAATATCCCAGCTCGACGCAATCCTCGGAGGGTCTACAGAGCCCGAGGATCTTCGAGGAATTGTCCTCACCCACCGTCACCCCGCCCACGCCGGCGGTGCGAGGGATTTGATGCTCCGGGGACTACCCGTATACGTCCGCCCCCCAATCCCGCGTTCTTCGCCCCCGGGACTCGGAGCGCTCGGCGTTGCACGCGCGGAGTCCACCTGCGGCCGTATTTCCCGGGAAATCGAGCTCCTTCCGGGAAAAGAGCGTTTCGTCGGGGAGAGCTCGTCTCTTCCCGAAGCGGAGGAGGCGCTGGTTCTCGCGCTGCCGGGGCACACGTGGGACGGCCTGGGAGTTTACCTTCCTCGCCGTCGGGCCCTCTTTTCCGGCGACCTACTCCTGCCGGGACGTGCCGTCCCAACGCTGTCCTGCGGCGACGCCTTGGCGTACCTTTCCTTCGGCGAAAGTACGCTTTTTTCGGCCAACCTCCTCGTCGCACTCCGAGATTCTCTGCGAAGGCTCGAGTCTCTCGAAGATTTCGTCCTGTACCCCGGGCACGGGGAACCCGTAGAAGAGGGAAAAGACCTTCTCCGCCACGTCGCCCGACAGGTGGAGGACCGTCTCCTCCTCGTGCGCGACCGAGTGCACCGCCCTTCTACCGCCTTCGAGGTTGCCCGGGAACTCTTTCCCCGAGCGGTTCGAAAAGATCCTGCAAAGGCGGCCGTCGAGGTTGCTTTGTACCTCGACGTACTCGTTCGCGAAGGGTTCTTGCGCCTCGAATGGGAGGCTTGTCCGTCCGGTCGACCCTGTGCTCATTTCCTGCCCCCCGACCGCGTTCGCCGGGTACCCCTTTCCGAAAGGGCATAAATTCACGCGTACGGGGAAAAGTAGGGGCGAACTCTCGGAAAGGGAGGGGATGTGCGGGATGAGATTCCCGTCGGCGCGACGCTTCTCCTTTTTTGTTCTGGGAGCACTCTTCGTACTCGCATTGGGAAGCGAAGCGTTCGCGCGTCCCGGGGGGCGGCAGTTTATCGGGAACGCGCGCGCGGACGGCACGCCCCAAACGACCGAGGGACCCTCGCACGTCGAAAATCTCGACCGGATCGCCGTTGCTTTGCGCCTCCTGGAGGAGAAGAGGTACGCCTTTTCCGGAGAAACGGAAGTTCGAACGAAGGAAGGAAATCCCGTCCTCGCGGCTCGCCTCACGGGCGTTCACGATCCCGCCCGCGGCTTTTCCGTCGCCGTCGCGAGCGGAATGCCCGAGGCGAAGGCAGGGGCCCAGGAGGTCACCCCCTACGACGAGGTCGCCTTTTTCGAACGGGAGGGTCGGACGTACCTCCGGTTCGCCGACGAAGCCGCCTGGCACTTGGTTTCTCCTGAGGAACAAGGGGTAGCCCGCGAAGAGCTTTCGCGTTGGGATCCGCGAAACCACGCGGAACGCCTCGTACGCTACGCCGTCCGTGTCGTTCCGGCAACCCACGCGTCTTCCCGCCAGCGCCAGGAAGTTTGGGAAATCTTCCTGGACGGTGCCGCTCTCGCCCGCGACCGGGCCTCGGGCGCGCCTTTACCGGAGCCACGTGACGAGCCTGGGGCTCGTCTTTCTGCTCCTCTTTTGCCGGAGGTCCCCTCCCCACCGCCGACGATGGGGGCGCACTATCTCCTCTTTCTCGACGCCGAGACCAGAAATCCTGTGGAACTGCGGTACGAAGAGCAGGTCCGCCTCGAACCTCCGGAAGGCACGGTTTTCAAACCCGAGGAGGAAGTACATACCTTGGTGTTTCGCTTCCGCGCTTTCGACCGGGAGGTGCAATTTCCCGATCTTTTGGGCATCGAACATCCGTGAGCGGGCCCCGGATTTCGCCGTCCCCCGCCTCGATCTCCGGCTGCCCTCACATATCTGCCGACAAAGCAGGAACCGCGGTGCGGAGCGTCGAACCCAATACGCGAGAAGTTCCGGACGACGGGCTCCGATTTCGACATCGTTCGCAGGTACGCGTGGTCGAAAATCCGAGGAAGGCCCCCGATTCCTTTGCCGTCCGGTAAGGAACCGCAAACACGAAAAGTCCTTCCCCGGATACGGGGAACAGGTAAGGGGGAGGGGAGATGGCTCGAGGGAGGGCGGATAAGGAAAGGCGCAGGTGCCGGTTTTCGGAATTGGTTCGGGAGTACAAGGCTCTGACGACCCTTGTCGCCCCCGTCGGCGCGGCAGCGGAAGCGGGGGGGACGTTTGGAGGAGAAGGGTTTCGGGCGGCCCTTGCCTCTTGGCCGGGGATCCTCTTTTTTTTCCTGGCCGTTCTCCTTCTCGCCACCTTGCCGTACGGGATGTGGCGGCGGAAGCGTTCGCTAGAGGAGGAAGCTGCCGAACTCATCGAAGAGCTTCGCTTTCTCGAGGAAGCTCTGAAAAAGGTCGAAAGGGACCTCTTTCCTCGGGAAGGGGAGGAGTTGGAAGGCGATCCGACCCTGCTCCTCCGCCGAGAGGCATTTCTCCACCGCACCGAAGATTTTCGCACGCGCTCCATACCGGAAGCCGTCGAAGAACTTACGCGCGCGCAGGCGGCGGGAATCTTTCGCAAGGTTTTTGCGCTGGAGTCGGCGATCGCGTTTGCTCGCAACTTGCTCGAGGAAGGCGGGCGCTACCTCGTTCTGCCCCCTGCGGTCACGCGTCCCCCTAAAACCGGGGGAGCTCTTCCCGGGGAGGAGGAAAAAGGCGAGGAGCCCGACGGCGGCGAAACTTTTTCGCAGGAGGCGACGCGTGCGGCGGAACGCGGGGAGCAACCTGCGGGAGAGCGCGAGGTTTCCCATGCGGCAGACGAACGGAGAGAGGTGGAAGGCGACGTACGGGCGCCCGCGCCTGCCCCGCCTTTGCCCCCGCACTTCGTTCGAGAATTCCCCCTTGGAAATGCGACTGCTTCGGGCGCGGAGGAATTTCGCACGCTCGTAGAAGAAGACGAACGCACCGCGGCTTTGCTCGCCGAAGTCCGCGCGAAGCTCGGTTTGCGCCTCACGCGGCTCGAGGAACGGCGGACCGCCTTGCAAAGAGAGGTGGCCGATCTTGCCCTTCGGTTCAAGGAAGGTCGACCGCCCTTGCCCGAGACGATCCGCCGTCTGCGGAATGCCTACGGGGAAATTCGGGACGAAGTGCGCCAACTCGTGGTCTGGGGCGAAAGAATCGAGGAGGAGATGCCGAAGGCGATCAAACGCCTCGAAGCCGAACTGCGTACCCTCACAGAGGCCGCCCCGCTTGCCGAGGCGGGAGAGGCGGAGGAGCACCTTCGGGCGATGAAGCTCCTCTGGCATCGCCTTCCCCCCCTTTGGGACCGCGGGGACCTTCCTTCGCTCCGCGACGTAGGCGAAGCCTTTGCGCGGAGGAAGGACCTCCTCGAAGAACTCCTCGCCGCGGAACGGCATCGGCGGGCGAAGGTAGACGCCCAACTGGCGGCCCTCCGTGAGGAACTGGGCGAATTTCGGGATCTCCTCTCCGCCGCCGCCGCCCTCGTAGAAAAGCTCGAGGAACGGTACATCCTTCCCGCGGAGGTGCGGACCGAGCTGGCCGCGCAGGCGGCGGAGTACGAGTCTCTGGTGCGCGCCCGCGATGCGGTCGAGAAGCAGGTACGCGCGCGGGAATTCCGCGAAGCCGAGGCGTCCCTCGACCGGCTCCTCGAATCCACAGCAGAGGCGAGGCGGGGAATGCGTGGGTACATCGAGTGGTTGGAAGGTATCTCCCGCGAAGAAGCCGAACTCCGGCGCCGGCTCGAAGAGGTGGGGTCGCGGCTTCGCCGCCTCTCGCAGGAGATCGAACGCGTATTCTACACGGACCGCACGCCGTACCACGAGCGCCTCGCCGTCCTCGAGCAGGAGCTTCCCGCGTGGGAGGGACGTCTTTCCCTGCGCCCCCTCGACCTCGCTCAGGTGAAAGAGGAATTTCGGACTTACCTCGAGCTCGTCGAGGCGGTGGAAGAAGAGACGCACGCCGATCTCCAGGCCCTTCGGGAAGCGGAGCGAACCGTCCTCCACCTCAACGCCTACCGCTTCGACGTCCCGGAGGTCGGCCGGTGGCTCATGGAGGCGGAGAACGCCTTTTGGGACGGGCGCTTCCGGGAGGCACAGACATTTGCCCGGCGCGCCTTAGACACGGGAACGAAGCTCGGGGTCTTCCAGGGGACGGCCCCATAGCTCCTTTTTGACGTCACCGCCTCAAGGGAGGAGCCAGCCGTTTTTCCTCCCGTAGGCGAGGATGTGTCCGTACAGGTCGTCGCCCAGGTACGGACTGAAGGGAGGAACGGGGAGGGGAGGGGACGGCGGTTCCGGAAAGACCAGAGCTTCCAGGCCGTCGCTCGTTGCGGGAAACGGCAGAAGGGCCTCTACCTCTCCCCAGAAGAGGAGCTTTACGTGGAGGAGGGCGCCTTCTGGAGAGCGGATCCTGTAGCCCCCGATCCGACGGAGCGCGCGAAAGGAAATCCCCGCTTCTTCGTAAGCTTCCCGCGCCGCCGCGAGAAGGGGTGGTTCTCCGGGGAGGATTTTTCCTCCGGGGAGCTCGATCCCTCGGGTTCGGTGGCGGGTAAAGACGAGACCTTTGCCGATCTGGGGGATCACGAGGACGTCGGTGGGTGTTTCGGTCGGGAATTCCCCTTCGCTTCCTTCGAAGGCGAGCTCGATCCGATTTCCCGAACGGTCGGGGAAAGCATACATGTGGTCTCCCTCGGCGAGTTTTAAACTTCCGAACGTGCGGGTGCGGACGTCACCTGAGGACTCATTGGCGTTCCCAAAGCGCCAAGGCAATGGCCTTGGCCGCTCGAAGGCCCTGGGCCCAGGCGTTGGCCACGCTTCGGAAAGGCGGAGGCGTGGCTACGTCGCCTGCGGCGTACACCCCCGCAAGGGATGTTTCGCCCCCTTCTCCGGTGCGCAGAGAGCCGTCTTCGCGGCGCTCGAGGGCGGAGGCGAGGGCTTTGCCGAGCGGGGGGACGTGGGCGGCCATCCCGAGGCGAAGGAGGAGGGCGTCGACGCGGAGTACCTCTTGGGGGGATTCCGAAGGGGCAAGGGTAAGAAGGAGCGTGCCATCCGCGTCGCGCGCGATGCGGGTGAGACGGGTTTCGGGGCGCCACGTGACGTGTTCTGCGGAGAGGAGCCGTTTTGCCCACGCCGGCCGTCCCCTGAGGCGTCGACTGCGGGTGATGAGCGTGATCCGGCGTGCGTGAGGAAGGAGGTTGAGGCCACCTTCCAGGGCGCGGTCGCCGCCGCCGACGATGGCTACGTGGAGTCCCGCAAAACGTTCCGGGTTTCGGCTCGTGGATAGGGTATAGGCTTCCGGAACGAGATCTTCTCCGGGAATTCCGAGGCGACGAGGGAGGGCTCCCGTGGCGAGAAGGAGGAAGCGTGCGCGGAGCGTTTCATTTCCCGCGAGATGCAGCGCGTAGCGCGCTTCGGGGTCGGGTTGTACATCGACGTACGCGACTTCCGTCCGGAGGACGGGCGTTCCTTCTGCGCGCAGGCGGCGGCGCCAAAGGTTGCACAGTCGTTCGGCTTCGACTTCCTCGGCGCCCGGGATGTCGCGCAGGAGACCTCCCACGGCGCGGAGCTGTCCTCCTAATTCCCCTCGTTCTACGAGGAGGTGGGGGATACCCAAGGAAGCGAGCCCCAGAGCCGCTCCGATTCCCGCGGCACCGCCGCCGACGATCACCACGGCGTAGGTTTCCGACACGCACAATCCCTCCGAGGCGCGGCCTCGTGCCGCCCGGGAAAATTTGTGGTAAGATCTACGCTGCCCGCTTCATTGTACCACGCGCGGTTTCGCCCCTACCCGCCCGAGAGGTGTCGGGGGAAGTGCCGTGCGGAAGGAGATGAAAATGCGGTACCGGATGATCTTCCTCGACCTCGACGGGACGGCCCTCACGTCCGAAAAGCGGATCACGCCGCGCACCGCCCACCTCGTCCAACACCTCGATGCCCACGGAATTCCCGTGGTCATCTCTACGGGGAGGGCGATTTTTGCCGTCCGCGAGTTCCTCCGCGACGTTCGCCTGGGGTCCCCCGTGGTCACGTTAAACGGTGCCGTTGTGTTTTCCCACCTGTACGGCGCACCTGCGGAGTACCATCCGATTCCTTGGGCGTGGCTCCAGGAATTCTTTCGGGTCGTCCAAAAGAGCGGCCGACTGCAAAACCTCCTCTTCGAATCGATTCACGGCTACTACGTTCTCACCTACGATCACGAAATCTTCGAGACGTTTACGGACTACCGCAACCTTCCCCCCAAGCTCATCTCCCTCGACAAGCCGGTGTCCGATCCGGTAACCAACCTCCTCCTCAGGCCCCGGAGGATTCCGGAGGACAAGGAGCTCCTCTACCGAGAACTCAACGCCGCCATGGACGGGCGGATCCGGTTTTTCAAGACGAGTTGGGAATGGATCGAGGGTGTGCGCTACGGGGTGAACAAGGGTGCGGCCATGGAACGCCTCGCCCTGACCTACGGGATCCCCCTCGATTCCGTCGTCGCCCTGGGGGACGAGTGGAACGATGTCGAGATGATCCAAAAGGCCGGCTTGGGCGTCGCCATGGGGAACGCCGTAGACGCCGTAAAGGCCGTCGCCGACTTCGTGGCGCCTTCCAACGACGAAGAGGGTGCTGCGCGCGCGCTGGAAGAGATCTTCCACGACTTTCTCGTAGAGACGGGGTACGTGCCATTACTTGCGCCGTAAACTTTCCTCTTCCGGGAAGCTCTTGGGTCGTGCGGGTAAAGGCGGACTTCGCGTACGCCGAACTTCTCGGAGTTCACACAAAGAGGGCCGCCCGAGCGGCCCACGGTGGTGGAGTGAGGGGGTGGTTGTTCCGCCCCAACCTATGCGCCGGCGCGTGTTCGGGTTCTTCCCGGGGGCGCGCCGGCTTTCGCTTTGAGCCGGTTTTTGCCCTGGAAAAAAGTTCGCGGGAGAGGCTTCTTCGGTCGAGGCACGCTAACGGGGGCAGCGGAAACGGGCTCGACGACGTCGCCGCCTGACCCCGAGCAAAAGCACGCGCGTATACCCGAGCAGGTACCCCCTTGGGAGGTGAAAGGGCGTGGCGCCGGAAGTCGTCTGCACGGTGTCGTCGTGTGCCTACTGGCGCGAAGGGAATCGTTGCGCTGCTCCCCAGGTGCGGATCGACATCGACGCGCCGGCCGTAGAGCGGTTTCACGCGGAATTTGCCGTTCTCGGCGCGCAGGCCCGTGGTCCTGCGGCGCAGAAAAGTTCGGACACGCGCTGCGCGACGTTTCAGCTGCGCCGAACGGCTGAGGGGAGGAATTTTTCGTGACGGAGCAGGAAAGAACCCCTCAGACGCCCCCCGACGAGGGTGGTAGCTTCCCGCGCATTACCCGGCGGGCGGTCGCCCATCCCGTCAGGGTAAGCTTCTGAGTTCTCGGTCCTCCGATCGGCTGCCTGTGGGGCTGAGGGGAGGACTGGTTTTTTGTCCTCCTTGTGCTACAATGGACGCGGTGAGCCACCCATGTTTTACCTCGACGCGGCAGCGACGACGCCACCTTGGCCGGAAGTCGTAGATGCGTACGCCCGAGCTTGGCAGGAACGCTTTGCGCACCCGGGTTCGCCGCACGAACTGGGGCGCCGGGCGTTCGCGCTTCTCGAAGTCGCCCGCAGGCAGGTAGCCGAGCTCTTGGGCGTGGAACCCGAAGAAGTGTTTTTCACGAACGGAGCGACTGAGGCAAACGCGGCGGTCCTCTTAGGTGCGGCTTCTTCTGCACCCGAAGGACGGCGCCACATCGTGACCACCGCCGTCGAACATCCTTCGGTTCTCGAGCCGCTCGCACGCCTCGAACGTCAGGGCTTCCGCGTGACCTACGTCGCACCCGATCGGTCCGGGACGCTTCGGGCGCGGGACGTGCTTGCGGCGCTCACGCCGGAGACGTTTCTCGTGAGCGTAATGTACGTGAACCACGAGACGGGCAGCATCCACCCCATCGAGGAAATCGGCGCGGGACTCCGCGATCGTCCGAACGTGCGCTTTCACGTGGACGCCGTGCAGGCCGCCGCGGTACTCTCTCTCCCCATCCGCACGGCGAGGATCGACTACCTCACCCTCTCGGGCCACAAGCTTCACGGTCCTCGAAGGACGGGGCTCCTCTTCGTTCGGAAGGGACTCCCTCCCCCTCGGCTCTACGGGGACGACGTTCAGGAGGTAGGCGTGCTGCATCCGGGCACGCCCGACGTCGCCGCGGCCGCGGCGTTTGCCCGAGCCCTCCGCCTCGTGGAGGAACGCCGAGCGACGTTTGTCGCACGAGCGCAAGCCCTCTCCGAACGGCTGAGAGAAGGACTGGAAGCCCGAGGAGCGGTGGTCCTCTCCCCACGCCTCGTCCGCGCTCCCCACATCTTGAACGTTTCTTTTCCCGGCTTACGAGGGGAAGTACTCGTGCGCGCCTTGTCGGCGCACGGCGTGTACGTGGGGACGCGCTCCGCCTGCCGGAGCCGCGCGCCCCGTTCCCACGTGCTCACGGCCATGCGGCTCCCTGCGGAACTCGTCCTCGGGAGCATTCGCTTGAGTTTTGCCGAAGATCTGGAGCCGGAGGCGGCGGAGGAGATCCTCTCCCGCTTTGACCGCGCCCTACGCGACCTGCGGGCCCTTTCGTAGGGAGGGCGTCCCCGAAATCGGGATGAACGACCGCCGGGGCTCTCCGCCCCGAAGGTCTTTCTCGGAAAGGAGGGTGGGCGTGGGCGAAGAGACGACTCTTTTGGAACATCTCTGGGGAGACGGCGGAGAATCTCCCTACGACACCCTTCTCGTGCGCTACGGCGAGCTCGCCCTGAAGGGAAAGAACCGCCGGGACTTCGAGCGCGTCCTTCACGCGCGCGTACGCCGGGCGTTGGAGGGTCTCGCGCCCGTGCGCATTCGGCGGACGTTCGGGCGGATGTACATCCACGGCCCCGAACCCGTGCTCGTGGAGGCGGCGCGGCGGCTCGAGCGGGTGTTTGGCATCTTTTCCTTCTCGCTTGCCCGGCGAGCAGAAAACGACCTCGAGGCGATCCGCGCCGCCGCCCTCGCGGTCCTCCGGGCGGAGGTGGCGAGGCGTCCCGGGGTACGCACGTTTAAGGTTTCCGCCCGGAGGACCGACCCGCGCTTTCCCCTGCGCGTCCCGGAACTTCTGCCGGCGATCGGGGGGTACCTCCTCCCGCGCTCCGGGGGCCTACGGGTAGACGTGAACCATCCGGATCTCGAGATCGCCGTAGAAATCCGTCCGGAGGGCACGTACGTGTACGCGGCTCGGATCCCCGGGCCGGGCGGCCTTCCTCTGGGGACGAACGGGAAGGCCCTCCTCCTCTTGTCCGGAGGCATCGACAGCCCCGTGGCCGGATGGTACGTGATGCGGCGCGGG
The DNA here is from genome assembly GCA_003050565.1 of Brockia lithotrophica. Classification (NCBI taxonomy): domain Bacteria; kingdom Bacillati; phylum Bacillota; class Bacilli; order Thermicanales; family Thermicanaceae; genus Brockia; species Brockia lithotrophica. Next base: position 243,439 of record PEBW01000003.1, on the reverse strand, counting down.
GTGCGCATCGAGGCCGTCCACTTTCACAGCCCGCCGTACACAAAGCCGGAGGCGAAGGACAAGGTCCTCGCCTTGGGTCGCATCCTCGCCGCCTGGTCCGACGAGTTTCGCGTGCACTTCGTCTCGCTCACCGAAATCCTCCTCGCTCTCCGCGACGCGATCCCCGAGGCTTTGCGCACCGTGATCTTGCGGCGCTTCATGATGCGTATCGCCACGGAACTCGCAAGAGAGCGGCGGGCGCTCGCCATCGTGACCGGCGAGAGCCTCGGGCAGGTCGCCTCGCAGACGCTCGAGGCACTGGCGGCGATCGAAGATGCGGCGGAGCTCCCCGTTCTCCGACCCCTCGTGGGCTTGGACAAGACGGAGATCATCGACCGGGCGCGGAAGATCGGGACGTACGAGACTTCCGTCCTTCCCCACGAAGATACGTGCACGCTCTTTCTCCCCCGCCATCCCAAGACGCGGCCGCGGCTCGCGGAAGTGCGCGCCGTCGAGGAGCGAAGCGGACTCGACATTTCCGGCCTTGTGGCCCGGGCATTGGCGACGGTGGAGTCGGTGACGCTTCAGGCGGACGTCGGGGGCGAACGTGCGGCGGGAGCGCTTTCCTCGGACCCCACCGTCGAAGAAGACGAGGGGCTCTCCTTCTACCTCTGAGGGCGAGGTGGGGAGAGCCCATCTTTTTCCGCAGACTACTTCGCGATGAGGATCGAACACTTCGCGAGTTGTGCGATGCGGTGGCTCACGCTTCCCAGGAAGAGTTCTTGGAGCATGGTGAGCCCCCTTCGGCCGACGACGATGAGGTCGATCCCCTTTTCTTCCGCGTACTCTACGATCCTTCGGGCGGGGTCCCCCTCCAAGACCGCCGAATGTACGGCAAAGGACTCCCTTTCGAGGCGCTTCTTCGCTTCCTCGATGCGCCGCTCGCCTTCTTTGAGGACGATTCCGCGATAGTCGGAGCGCGACATGGAGGAGAAGGACTGCATTTCCGTAAAGACGCCTTCTTCGAAGGGGTCGAAGCGGACGACGTGGACGACGTGGAGTTCCGCGCCGGGGGTCATGCGGGCGATACTTGCGGCGGTTTCGAGCGCGCGCTTGGCGTGTTCGGATCCGTCGTAGGCGACGAGGATGCGTTGAAACACGGGGGTTCCCTCCCTCGCAAATTCTGTCCACCGGCACCTTTGGCGCAAGGCCCGAGAAAGGCGCCTCTACGGGTATTGTACCATACCGCATTTCTCCCACTCATCCGAGTTTCCCGAACCTTTGTTGGGAAGGAGTGCGGGACGTGGGCGCGGCAAATCCCGTTTTCCCGAAGTTTCCGAACGACCCGCGGAAGGACGAAGCGCGCGCTCCTGCCGAAAGGCGCCGCAGGCTCGCTGCGTTTTTGCGCGACGAGGGGATTGCCTTTGCCCTCGTCACGCGCCCGCTGCACATCGCCTACCTCACGGGCATGTTCCTCGAACCCCATGAGCGCTTCGTAGGCCTCCTCCTCTTCCCGGAGGGGGAGTCCCTCCTCGTCGTCCCGGCGGTGGAGGACGTCGCGGGAGACCTGCCCGTGCTCCGCTACCGCGACGGGGAAGATCCCTACCGCGCCGTCGGCGCGCACGTGCGCAAAGTCCTCGCTCGGGGAGATTTGCCCGGCGGGACGGGAAAGGAGATTCGGATCGGGGTGGAGGAGGAACACCTCACGCTCGCCCGCGCCGCCAGGCTTGCCGCGGGGCTCGCCCGGGAAGGCCTCTCCCCCCACCGTCTCTGCTCCGTGGACGGGGCCCTGCGCGAAATGCGCGCCGTGAAAGGGCCGGAAGAGCTCGCAGCTCTCGCCCGCGCTGCCCGCGACACCGACGCGCTTCTCGCAGCATGGATCCGGGAACTTCGCCCGGGGATGAGCGAGAGGGAGGCCGTGCGCATCCTCGAGCGCCTTCGGGACGAGGCGGGCTTCGGACCGTTTGCCTTTGACCCCATCGTCCTTACCGGCGAGCGCACGGCTCTCCCGCACGGCGTACCCGGAGACGCCCCCCTCCGGCCGTGGTCGCTCCTCCTCGTCGACGTCGGCGTCACGTGTTGTGGGTACGCCGGCGACCTCACGCGTACGTACGTCCTCGTGGGAGCGGGTCCCGCGCCTCGGGAAGAGCGTCAGACGTGGGAACGCCTTTACCGTGCCGTGGAGGAAGCTCAGACGGCGGCGCTCGCCGCGGTGGCCGTAGGCCGCCCCTACGCGGAGGTTGACCGCGCGGCCCGCGGCGTCTTGGAACGATACGGGCTGGCAGAGTACTTCGTCCACCGTACCGGCCACGGCCTCGGTCTCGAAATCCACGAGGCACCCCAGGTCGCCCCCGATTCCCAAGAGCGGGCAACTTCCGGCCACGTGTTCACCGTGGAGCCGGGGGTATACATCCCCGGCGTAGGCGGGGTGCGCATCGAGGACGTCGTCGCCCTCGCCGAAGCCGGCGTGGAAGTGCTCACGCGTTCGCCTAAGGCGTGGGACTCGGTCCTTCTTTCCCTACCCCCTTCCATGGCATAAGTTTCAGCGCATGAAAGAGTGGAGAGGCGAAGACGATATGAGTAGCCCACGCGAGGGAGGTGAAAAAGATGGCGCAGGAAAGCCGTACGCGCAGCACGAACCGACTCCTCGTTCCCCAGGCGGCGCAGGCGCTCGACCAGATGAAGTACGAGATCGCCTCGGAATTCGGGGTGCAGCTCGGCGCCGACACCACGTCGCGGGCGAACGGTTCGGTCGGCGGGGAGATCACGAAGCGTCTCGTCCAGTACGCCCAGCAGCACCTCGCCGGCCGCTAAGCGGGTTTCCCGCTCGGCTCCCGTCGCGACCGCAAACTCCCCACAGGGGGAATTTGGAATTCCCAAACAACATACGGCTGGCTCGGGTGGCGGCATCGTCCGCCACCTCTTCGCATTCGGGGGGAGGCGGAAGTCCTCCCTGCATCATTTTTCCAAGGGCAACCGGCCCCTTGCGGCGCGCGCGGAGTTCGCTTCGGGGAACGATATACGGTACCCGGCGACGTGCGGGGGGAAGTGCCTTTGGAGATGCTCGGAGTTCGGCTGGGGCTCGTACTCGGCGTGGTAGGCAGTGCGGCGATTCTCTTGGGCCTTCTCCTTTTCCTTGCACCGATGCGTCTCCGCTTTGCCCTTACTTGGAAAGGACAAGGCGACCACCTGCTGGGCGAGGCGGACGTCGTCCTGGCCCTGGGAATCGCGCGCCGAACTTTTCGCTTCCACCTCGCGCCTCCCGAACCACTCCTCGCGCTCCTCTCTTCCGGCCTCGAGAGCTCGGTTTCTTCTTCCCCCGGCCGCACTTCGGATCCGGATTTCCCCTTAGAGCAGCGCGCTCCCCAAGCTCCCGGCGGCGGGGAGAACCGTCCGAAAGCGGAAGGGAACTCCGCCGAAGGCGCCGTACGGACGGGGAAAGGGCGCTCGGGGGCCGCCGAACGCGTGCGGGCGGTCTTGCGCGGGCGGCGGGAATGCCCAGCCGCGTACGCGCGGTTCCGTCGAGCCTTGCGCCACGGTCGCATCGAAGATCTTTCCGTTTGGCTCGCGATCGGGACGGGAGATGCGGCTACGACGGCGTACCTCGCGGGCCTTCTTTGGGGAGTTCTGGGCGTCCTGTTGGGGTGGGCGAGTTCGTTCGTGCCCTTCCTCCGCCGCCCCACGCTCTCGGTTCACCCTGCGTTTTCCCAGGCCGGGTTTTCCGGGAGGGCAGAAGGAATAGTCCGGATCCCTCCGGTCCACGCTATACGTGCGGCGCTGTACTTCTACCAGATGTACCGCAAAGGACGGGACGGAGGATGAGCGAGCACCCGATTCAGAGCCTCATGAGCACGGCCATGGAAAATATCCAGGGGATGGTCGACGTCTCGACGATCGTCGGCGACCCCATCGAGACGCCCGACGGAAGCGTAGTCCTACCCGTAAGTCGCGTGGGCTTCGGCTTCGTCGCCGGCGGCTCGGAGTTTCAGACGGCGGACGCGTCGGAAGAGACGCTCCCCTTCGGCGGAGGTTCCGGAGGCGGAGTGACGATTACGCCCGTGGGATTTCTCGTGATCGGCCGGGAAGAAGTCCGCTTCGTCCCGCTCGAGCCGCGCATTCACCTGTACGATCGGCTCTTGGACCTCGCTCCCGAAGTACTCCAAAAGATCGAGGACCTCCTCACACGGGGCAGGGGGCGGAATTCGAACCGCGAAGTCCCGCCCGGCCCGTACGCGTAGAAAACCTTCCCTCACCTTCCCTCACCCCGTTTTGGTCGGCCGGCGCCCCTCCCAGCGTGTTTCGGAAGACCGGAGGGGAGGGGGAAGGGATGGAAGTCGAAGCCTTGTCCGTGGCGCAGATCTTTCGCCTGCTCTTCCCCGCCCAGCACTTCCTCTTTGCCGACCGCTTGCAGAGCGACGAGGCCGTGCTTTCCTACCGGGGCCGCCTCGTTTTTGTGTATCCGGACGGAGCCGTCGTCCGCGTGGAAAAGCCGACCAATCGCCCCATGCGTACCCTGGAAGACGCCTGGTACGCCCTCTTCGAGGGAAAAGGGCTGCGCGACTACGACGATCTGGGAATGTTCGACCTCGGAGAAATCTTGCAGGACCTCGGGTACGTCGTCTTGGCGGGCGGACGCGACTTCCGATCGGGTACCGGGTACCTCATCCGCATTGCCCCGCGGAACCGTCCGGGCGATTACGCGGAGGTCCTCCGCCTTCGCGATGTGACCCTCCCGTATGCCATCTACCACGGCCTGTTGCGTGCGTCGCAGCTCTACCGGATGTCCGGACGGGAGGTGGAGTACGTGGTCGCGGAAGTGGAGCCGTTGCCCGCAGAATCCCTTGCGGTGCCGGTTTCCTGACGAAAGAAGGGCGCGTCCCTGACCGTCTTGCGACGGGGGACGCGCTCTGGTATACTCCGGCCAACGTCGGGAGGTGTGGACTCTATGCTCTGCCTCGACCTGGCCGGACGCACGTACGTGGTGACCGGCGTGACGAACGAGCGCAGCATTGCTTGGGCGATCGCGGAAAAGCTCGCCGCAGGAGGGGCAAACCTCCTCTTTACCTACCGCCTCGAGCGCTCCGGCGAAGCGCTCCGCAGGCTCATCCCTGCACTTCCCGGGGAGGGGAACCATCGCCTCTTTTCCGTCGACGTCGAGCGTGACGCGGATATCGAAGCGCTCGCCACCTTCGTACGCGAGGAAGGGATTTCCCTCGCGGGGCTCGTTCACTCCGTAGCCTTTGCCCGCAAGGAGGAACTCGACGGCGCCTTTATCGACACTTCGCGCGAGGGATTTCTCCTCGCGCACAACGTGAGCGTGTATTCGCTGGTAGCCCTCGCTCGGGCCCTGCGCCCGGCGTTCCACCCCGGCGCTGCCGTCGTCACCCTCACGTATCTGGGAAGCGAACGCGTCGTGCCGCACTACAACGTAATGGGCGTCGCCAAAGCCGCGCTCGAGGCTTCCGTGCGCTACCTCGCCTACGACCTAGGTGAAGACGGCGTCCGCGTGAACGCCGTGTCCGCCGGTCCCGTACGTACCCTCTCCGCCCGGGGGATTGCCGGGTTTACCCGAATCCTCGGAATTGTGGAAGAGCGCGCCCCTCTTCGTCGGAACATCACGGCGGAAGAGGTGGCAAATGCTGCCTTGTTCCTCCTCACCGATTGGTCGTCGGGGATCACCGGCGAAGTCCTCTACGTCGATGCCGGTTACGGGATCATGGGCCTGTAAGGCCTTCGCGGATCGTTCCGGGAGATAAAGCCTTTTCCATCGCCACGTGGAGGATCCCCGCCTCTTCGAAAGGAGGGCGGGGAATTTTGGCGTACCCGAGGCGCCGGTAAAAGTCGACGACTTGGACCTGGGCGTGCACGATCAAGCGGCGGTACCCGCGCTCTTGCGCCCAGCGCTCCGCCGCTTCCATGAGCGCCGAGCCGACGCCGCGTCCCCGCCACGGAGCGCGTACGGCAAGTCGCTCGACCTTGAGCGTAGGACCTCCGAGAGGGCGAAGGCGCAGGCAGCCGATCACCGCCCCCTCGGCGACGGCGGCAAAGTACACGGCCCCTCCTCGTCGGTCCACCTCGTCCCATTCGAGCTCTTCGGGAACGCCCTGCTCCTCCACGAACACCTCCCGGCGCACAGCAAAACACCCTCGTGTTGCCGATTCGTCGGCGACGGGCGAGACGGAAATCGCATCTCCCCTCGCGGGGAATCGTCCTTGATCCACGTTTCCCTCGCCTCCGGAGGTTCGTTCGGGCGCCCGACCGGAACCCAAGAGTTCCGCAGGTCAGCGCTTGGCGTGGGCGTACTGCCGCTTTACCTTGCCCGTAAAGAGGACGATTTCCGCCTTCCACCTGCGCGCGAGGAACCGGGCAAGTTCGTTGGCTTTGGCGAAGTCGCCGTCCGTGCCCCCCCGGGCGACGGTGATCTGGACGACGTTTTGAGCGTCCGCGCTTCCGGCGGTGAGGAGGAGTCCCGCATATTCTTGGGCGGTGACACCTTTTCCGCGAAGGTACAGGTAGCGGATTCCATCTCGTTCCCGCTCCTCGATTTCGTACGGAAAGGCCCACGTGGTGTAAGGGGCGTCAAGCTTCTCGCCGGTCTTTTCCAGGCGCCCGCGGTATTCCTCGAGGGCAGCGCGCAATGCCTCGAGGGAAACTTCTTCCCCTTCGCCCTTGGGCCAGACGACGAATGTGCTCCGCCGCACCCGGATCCCTCCTCACCCTTGCGTTTTCGCATCCATCTTACCAAACCACCCTTTTCCGAAACAACGCCGGGGGATCGTTCCGAAACGCGGCGTAGGCTCTTCGGCCTCTCTCGGCCCGGCCCTACGAAGCAGGAAAAGGGAGCCGTGAGGGTGGGGGGTTCGTTTCTTTTCGCCTGCGCAAGGGACCGGTTGCGGCGGTGTACTCTTTCCCGAAATTGGCAGAACGCCGGAGAAGGAACGACCCACCTTCCCCTTGACGCGAATGTGCTATACGGAATATCATGTAGGTGGACACAATAGGAAACCGAGCAGGCATTGTGCTATTTCGCGGCGGGAATTTTTGCCGCCCGGCGACGAAAGCGCTTCCCGTGCGGAGCGCGAGACCGGAGACAAGACCGGAGAAAGGGAGAGGGAACGGGGAGGGTACCGGGGTGCTCGGGCAGGTCGTATGCCAGTACTGCGGGCGGACGATCGAGTACTTCGAAAACGATCGGGTGGTGGTCCTCTACGGCGTGGCCCCGGAGTGCGAACACCGTCCGGAGCCTTGCGAGGACGAAGACTAGGACGAACTGACCAAAGAGGGTCGGGGACAACTCCCGACCCTCTTTGTACGCAACCCCGGGAAGCGGGGCCTTACGCGGCAGGGAAGCGCTACCCCCGTCACTCGACCACGACCCGTACGACGTGTGCTTTCGGGTGCGACGTCCCCCGCACTTCCACCCCTCGGGAACGTGCGAACTCCAGGTAGGCGAGAAGCTGGGAAGTCCAACGCTCTCCCGGCAGGACGAGGGGGATTCCCGGCGGGTACGTGACGACCGCTTCTCCCGAAATTCGCCCCTCGGCCTCTTCGAGAGGGACGAGCTCTCCTTCGGCAAAGTAGGCCTCACGGGGCGAGATCACGAGCGGCGCTTCGGGAGGAAGGAGAAAGGGCATGACTTTGGGAACGTCGCGTTTCTCTTCCCGCACGAGGTACTTTAAGGCCTGAAGGAGAAGGGCGATGCTCCGTTCCGTGTCGCCCACAGAGATCACGAAGAGGACGTTAAAAGGGTCGGAAAGTTCGACCTCTATGGCGAAGCGCTCGCGGAGGATGCGTTCCACTTCCGCGCCGCTCAGACCCAGGTCGGCGACGTGGACGAGGAACTTCGTCGGGTCAAAGCTAAACCCCAGTTCCGGACGGAACGGCCCGGGGATGTACAGCCCGCCCAGACGCTCTGCTTCCTCGCGGGCACGGAGCGCCAGGCGCACGGCACGCCCTACCCGTCGCCTTCCTTCGAGGGCGAGAAAGCGGCGTGCCGCGTCGAGGGAGGCGAGGAGGAGGTACGAAGAAGACGTCGTCTGGAGGAGGTTCATGCTCGCCCGTACGCGTTCCCGCGGGACGAAGGAACCCTGGCGGAGGAGAAGGGAAGCTTGCGTGAGCGCACCTCCGAGCTTGTGCATGCTCACCGCCACAAGGTCCGCTCCGGCGAAGGTGGGGAATACGGGAAGGTCCGGATGGAAGGGAAGGTGCGCGCCGTGGGCGGCATCTACGAGCACGGGGATTCCGCGGGAATGGGCGAGGGAGACGATCGTTTCGAGGGGGGATCCCGTACCGTAGTACGTCGGGTGCACGAGGAGAAGGGCGCGGGCATCGGGGTGCTCGTCCAGGGCGCGGGCGACGACCTCGGGCGTGAGCCCGTGGAGGATCCCGAGAACGGGGTCAGCTTCCGGAGCGAGGAAGACGGGAATCGCGCCACTCAGGATGAGGCCGGAGAGGACGGATTTGTGCACGTTGCGTGGCAGGAGGACCTTCTCCCCCGGACGGAGGGCCGCGAGGAGCATGGCTTCAATGGCTGTCGTCGTCCCCTGCACGGAAAAGAACGCATCTTCGGCGGCGTAGAGCTCCGCGGCCAGCGCTTCCGCTTCGCGAATCGCTCCCGTAGGTGCGTGCAGGTCGTCCAGCGGGGCGATGTTGATCAGGTCGAAGGCGAGGGCTTGATCTCCCAAGATGCGCCGGAATTCGGGGTCCATGCCCCGGCCGCCTTTGTGTCCCGGGATGTGGAAGGCGGCACGGGTGCGCGCGGAGTGGGCGGCGAGCGCCTCGAGAATGGGAGCGCGGCGGTGCCGCGTGGGGTCGAGGACTCGTCGGGGTTCGTCCTGCGCGTACGGCGGTTGTTCGCCGGAAGCGGGCGGGAACGGGAAGTTGGACACGGTCCTCACCTCCGCGGCCGCTATTCGGACCCGAGTGCCGGGTCCGGAACGTCGAAAAAGTCGATCGGAAGGCGCATCTCCCCACGCACCCGCTGCGCGGTGGAGTTCCGTTCCGAGTACGGGCAGAGTATAGCACCCATGGGCCGCGAGGGGAAGACCCTTGGCCGGGCCGGGCCGAGTTTTTTCCCCCCGAGCCGAGAAATATTCGTTTCCTTTTCCGGCATGAGCGGGGGTGGGGTGTATAGTATAATGGCCTTAGCGGAGGAAGGAGGGATGTGCAGCGATGCACATCGCCTTTTTCTTGATTCCGAAGCGCGAGGTCGTGTACGTGACGCCGCGGATGACCTTGCGGCGGGCGATCGAGCTCATGCACGGACACGGGTACAACGCCGTTCCCGTCGTCGACGACGACGGGAGGTACGCCGGTACCTTTTCCGAGGGCGACGCCTTGCGCTACCTCGTGGAGAACCCGGAGCACCCTTTTGAAAGCGTTCACACGATCCGCGTGGGCGACGTACGCTGGTACAAAAATCACGCAGCGGTGCGCATCGACGCGCGCATCGAGGACCTCATCTCGCTCGCCACGGAGCAAAACTTCGTTCCCGTGGTCGACGCGCGGGACATCTTCATCGGCATCGTCCGACGCAAAGAAATCATGGAGTATTGTGCCCGTCTCCTCGCCGAGGGGCACGCTTTCCGGCAGTCCTTTGCCGCACCGCGCCCCGAACCCTCGGAAGACAGCCGTGGACGTACGCACGCGTAGACCCCCCCTCTTTTGCTCCCCGTCGCGGCAGGATTTGCCGGAAGGATCATGTCTTGCGCATCGGTTGCTCGCGGTGGTACAATAGGACTACTCTCCGGCAGATGTTTGAATTCGCAGAACATAAGCCCGGAAGGGGGAGGGCGCGGTGGCGGCGTTCCTCTTGGAAGCGAGCGACGTCGAGCTCTGGGTGACCGAAGACGAGGTGAACGGTTTCCTGGAGGATTTGCGGAACCGCGGGGTTCGGGTGCAGGAGATCGAGCGGGGAAACGACCGGGTTCTCCGGATCGAGGGCGAGCAAGTCGTCGAGCTCGTGTTTCGTCGCCGCAACGGAGAGCTGCGCCTCGTCACCCGCCGCGTCCAGTTTTCCCAGAAGAGCGCGGCCGAGGCTTTTCGTGACTTCGTCGTGCGCCATCGGGGACACGCGACGATCAAGTACTACAGCAAGGAAGTCCTCGTGGTTCAGCACGTCCAGTACGGAGAAGTCGTGCGGATAACGGAAATCAGCGGAAACCAACGTAAAGTCCTTCTCGACAAGAAGGATTGGGCGACGGCTGAGAAGGTCATGGAGGCGCTTACGCGCACGGACGTCGAGGAGCGGATCCCCGCCCTGCGCGAGGAAATAGACGCCGCGCTCGACGAGCTGGGCGACTCCCTGCGCCGGGGAGATGCGGAAGGCGCAGAACGCGCCAAGTCGCGCCTCGTCCTCCTTCGCCGCGAAATGCTCCTCTACGAGCTGTAGGCGAAGGCGTGCGGCCCTCTCCGGACCTCCCCACGAAACGCGCAAGAGGTGAGACGCGCACGGTTCGGACCTCCGGCGAGACGCCGCGAGGTCCGTTCGTGTATCGTTCTGCTCGTGAGGGTTTCGCCGCCTCGGTTTGGGAGTACGTACGGGTGCGCCTTCGACGGGATCGCCCCCGGGGACAGACGAACAAAGTTGGGGCGTCCACGTGTGGCCCTCAGCGGGGGGAAAAGACGGTGGAAGAAAGTTTGCGCGAGCGAGATTTCATGCAGTGGCTTCAAATCTTCCGCGTCGTGCAGGAACGCCCTGCCGATCGTCCGGCGCGGCGGACGGAGTCCCTCTTTCGCGAGATTCTCCGGAAAGACCACGGCATCGTCCCGCTTGCCGTAGCGCTTGGGTCCCGCCGCGTGCGCGTGCGCTACCTCCGGGAGGGAGGCGGGGAGGAGGCGATTTGGGAGGTCCAGCGGTGGGCTTCCGATCTCTTGATCGAGGCGATCCGACGCGATCCGCGCTACGGCGCGGTCTTTCCCGAGGAGGTCGCCGTTTCCACGACCGACGCCCCTTCCGATTTCCTTCTTCCCGAAGACCTGGTCGACGAAGGCGGGGAGGCGGAATTCGTCCCTCTGGAGGCCGTGCTCGCCGCCGCACCGGAAGCCTCGGAAGACGTGGACGTCGGTCAGGACTCCTCCGCCGTGCCCGAAGGAGGCGGTTTAGCGCGGAAGGTTTCGGTGGGCGTCGACGAAGTCGAGGATTTGGGCGATGAACTTCCCGATCACCGGCAGCGTGACGAAGTGGCGGAGGATGGCGACGACCACGAAAAAGACGATCGTCGCCCCGATCGTGATCCCGAGGCCGCGGCTAATCCCGGCGAGAAAGTTCATCCAGATCACCCGCCGAGGTGAGGTGAGCGAGTACAGGGCATCCAAAAGTTCCACCTGAGAGGCTCGACGGGCGATAAGCCCTTCGAGCTCTTTCAGGCGGTGCTCGCGGGTGACGAGTTCACCGCCCTCCCCTTCCGGCACCTCGGGCGGAGGATCGGCTTTCGTTTGCAGTTCTCCCTTCCCGTGCGTCGTCCTGGGGGTTCCGCCCATGTCCGTCCTTCCTTCCGCGCCGTTCTCGTTCGGGGAAGGGGCGTATGGAGCCGGAAGCGAGGGATCCTCTGCTCCATTGTACGACAAGCGCGGAGGTTCGGGACGTCCCCCGACGTCCCGCATGCGGCCGTTTCCGAGTGCGCCCCTAGCGGCGGGAAGAGGAGGGAGCTTCCGGAGCTTGGGGGGCGGGTGTCTTGGGAAGCTCGGGGCGCGACGGTTGCGGAGAGATGCGGGCGACGATGTCGGCGAGCTCGTCGAGCACCGCCTGGAACGGCCTTCCCTCTCGGGCGGCACGGGAGAGTTCCTCGATGCGCCCGTAGAGATCGGGGTCGGCGACGACGACGGCCTTGGCTCCGTAGGGGTCCTGGCGCAGCGTTTCCGCCACGGCGTACTTCGTCGTGTTCACCTGCGAGGCGTCGAGGTGCGCGGGAACTTCGATGGCGACGACCGCGTAGTCGCCGGCGACGACCGCGGCGGCACGGGTGACGTAAGGGTCGCGCAGGGCGAGGGATACGAGGCGGTCTGAGACTTCGCGGGCGGTCTTCGCATCGGTCACCGCTTCGGGTGGGCGGCCACCTTGACCCACTCCGACGTTCGGCGGTCCTCCGGTCGGGGAGGGAGAGGATGCGGAGTCTCGGGCTTGCCCGGAAGCCCAGATGTGGCCGCTTTCCTTTGCCCATAGGAGTCCGAAGAGAAGGGCGACGATTCCGACGGCGAGAAGGACGCGCTTCATGGGATTTCCTCCGTTTCGGGAGAGGTGCCGATTCTCGAAGTGCACCGCGAACGGCGGGGACCTTCCTTAGTTTGTGCGTTGCAACCGTGTGCATTCCTTCGGCGATGAGATGAAGGGGGTTTTGCCCCGCGTTACCCGCCGCGAATGCGCGTCGCACGCCGAGTCGTACGCAAAGAAGAGGTGAGGGTGTGCCGATGAACGAGAAGAAGTGCCTCGAGGTGTGGGAGACTTGGCGGGGCGGGCGCCGCTGCCTTCCCTTTGCGGAACTCATGGACTTTTGGCTTTACCACCCGGAGTGCGGGTACTACCGGACCGCGGGAAAGCTCGGACGTACCGGAGATTTCTTTACGGCAAGTCACGTCGGACGCGGGTACGGCGCCGCGTGGGCGTATGCCGTCGCCCGATCCTTGCCGCAAATGTACGGCGTACGCCCTCCGGAAGTGTTCGTCGAGATCGGTGCGGGGGACGGCCGCTTTCTCGAGACGTTTCTCCGAACGTGGGCCCACCTTGCGCCGAAGGAAGACCGTCCCTTGTCTGCGTTTGCGGTCGAAGGAAATCCTCACTTTCGCGACCAGCTCGCAGACCGCCTCTCCGCTTTGCCCGAAACGGGAGTCGAGGTAGGAATTTTCCCCGATGTGGATGACCTCCCCTCGCTGCACGGGAAGCGGGTATGGGTGTTCGCCCACGAGCTCCTCGACGCCTTTCCTGCGGAGCGGGTCCTCCGGCGAGGAGGGGAACTGCTCCGCCTTCGGTGGTGCGTCTCCGATTCCCCCGTTCGCCGAGATCGGGTGGTCTTTACGGAAGAGCCGGGGGACCCCATTTCCTTGTCTCCGGAAGAAGAGCAGGCGCTCGAAGGTCTCGGAGAGGGAACCGCCGGGGAAGTTCCCCTGGGCCTTTCCCGCTGGCTTTCCGAACTCCGACGGCGTATTTCGCCGGAGTTCCTCTTTTTTGTCGACTACGGTCGGGAAGGCGGTTCTCCGTGGCCGCAGGAAGGGACCCTTCGCGCCTACGCCGCGCACCGAATCGTCGACCCGCGACGACAATTTCCGGGTACCTGTGACCTGACGTACGACGTTCCCTGGGCGTACGTGCGCGCGGCGGCCGTCCGGGCGGGTTTTACGTCCGTCGCCCTCTCGCCCCTTGGAACGTGGCTTGTGAACTCCTTGGGCGAAAGGGGGATGGAGCAGTTGGGGGTCCTCCCCTCAGAAGCCGGTTCTCACGCCCTTCTCCGCTCGCTCGCCTACCTCGTTCATCCCGAGGGGATGGGCGAGCGCTTCGCCGTACTCGTCCTCGTCCCGGCACGGACGCGCGAACGTGCAGATGCGGCGCTTTCCGGGGAAGACTAGCCCCGGATCCGTTTCCGGTTTAGCCGTTCGTGCCACGGTCCGCGGGTACGACCTCTTTCTCGAGTTTTCCGTATTCGAAGGAGGATCCGGCTCAGAGTTTGCGGTGTTCGTAGACGGACGGGAGGTAGGTCGTACGTCGGCACGGGCCTACGTCGTGCGCGGCCTCTCCCCCGGGAGCCATACCGCTCGGGTGCGGATGTACAATTCGCATGGGGACCTGCTCTCCGAGCACGTCTTGGAAATCGCCGTTCCGCACGGCGGGGCACCGCGCAATGCCCCCCTATGACAGGTGGCCCGACGGGATGACCGCGTGAAGTGGGGAGGTGACGACCGGCATCGGGAAGTGGATTCCGAGCCGGGGAAGGTGTGGAAGAGGAAGAATTTTGGCAAGCCGTAGACGCTTTGGTGGGCGCCGTGTTGTCCACGCAGGCGTGGAAGGACTTCTCCCGTGCGGTAAAAAGGGCGGGAAGAGAGGCTCCCCTTCCTTTTCCTCTCGCTCGCCTTCGCCGACCCGTGGACGAACTTCTGCGTTCCGTGGAGGAGGAGCTTCGCGAAGTTTTCGCCGACGACCCTTTTCGGGTGCGCGGCGAGGGCAGAGGAACCTGCACCACGTGCACCGCGTCTACCGCCAAGCCCCAACCGGGAGATTCGTCTCTTGAATTTTTCGTTCCTCGAAATATATAATGGGTGACGTGGCTTGCACGTGCGGCGTGGAAGGGGGCGCAGGGTCCGAAGCTCTGTGCCCCCTCTGCCGTTTGGCGGGAAGGTCGATGCGTCGAAGCACGGGAAGGGAAGAACGCGAACGTGGAAAACGCGGGAGAGAAAGCGCGCGGCGTGCCGGCGTCGTCTTCCGACTTCGCCGCTTTTCGGACGCACGCGGAGGAATCGCAGGCCGAGTTTCAACCCTGGCGGAAAAACCTCGTCGTCCTCACGATTTCCCTCTTCTTTGTGGCCGTAGGGTTCAGTCAGTTGATTCCGTTTTTGCCCCTCTTCCTCGCTTCCGATTTAGGGCTTCGGAACTCCCCCCACCTCCACTTCTGGTCCGGAGCGATCTACAGCGTGAGCTTTTTTTCCTCCTTTGTCATGGCGCCTATCTGGGGTGCGCTTGCGGACCGCATGGGTCGCAAGCTCATGGTTTTGCGCTCCGGATTTGGGATGGCGGTTACGAACACCCTCATGGCGTTCGTGCATACGCCGGGCGAACTCTTCGTTCTCCGCTTTCTCAACGGGTTTATCTCCGGCATCGTTCCCGCCTCGGTGGCGCTCATGGCCGTTTCTGCCCCGCGGGAACGCGTGGGGTGGGCTCTCGGCGTGTTGCAGTCGGGCAGCGTCGCCGGTACGATCGTCGGCCCCGCCCTTGGTGGGCTCCTCGCCGAGCACTTCGGCTACCGTACGCTTTTCCTCCTCACGGGCGTTTCCCTCTTCGCCGTTTCGTTCCTCGTCCTCTTCGGCGTGAGCGACGTGCGTACTCCCCCGCCTCCTGCGCGCGAAAGAGGGAGCCGCGGAGCGTCCCTCCTCCTTCGTCCGGACCTCGCCGTGCTTTTTCTCACGAATTTCCTGGTCCAGTTCGCCTTCGTCGCGATTTACCCTCTTCTCTCCCTCTTTGTCGCCGAACTGGTCGGATCGGATTCCGGGGCTTCCTTTTGGGCGGGCGTGGTCATGGGACTTACGGCGCTCGCCAACATGGTTGCGGCACCGTTCCTAGGCCGTGCCACGGACCGCCTGGGAGCTCAGCGCGTGCTCGTGGGAAGCCTCGTCCTTGCCGCGATGGTCCTCTTTCCCCACGCTTTCGTCCGCGGCATCGCTTCTCTCCTCGTCTTGCGCCTCCTCCTCGGGATGGCGTTGGGGGGCATCAGCCCTTCCCTGAATGCCGTCCTCCGCCTATGCGCCCCCGAAGGTTTTGAGAGTCGAACCTTTGGCTACGCCACGAGTGCGGCCAATCTCGGAAATTTTCTCGGCCCTCTCTTCGGCGGTGCGGTGGCAGACGTGAGTTCCCTTCGGATGGTCTTCCCGCTTTCCGCGGCGCTTCTTTTGGTGAACGCCTTCGTCCTGGGAAAGCTCTTTCCCCGCATGGGCGAAAGGCGGGAAGGACAACTTCCGCAAAAGGGGGGAGAGCCGTGGGCGTGAAATTTCCACCGCTCGTCGCGGAAGAACCTTGACCGCGAGGTTTGCCCTCGATAGAGTACGCCGTAGAAGCAACTTTTGCCGATCTCTTAAACCCGTCGGGTGAACGCAGGGGTGGCCACACGGCTCCCATCTTTTCCGAAGCGGACCTTCCGCGCAAAGATGGGGAAGGGGAGTTAGACCACTTCTCCGCGGGGTGGACCGAAACTCTTTCGAGGGGGATTTTTCCGTGGAGCGGTCGTCGCCGGGGAGGTGTGCGCCTTTCGAGCGCTACGCCGTGAGCGCCTGTCTTTTGGGCGTTCGCTGTCGCTACGACGGAGGGACGAACCTCCGGGAGCCCCTGCTCGATCTCGTTCGGCAGGGGAAAGCGATACCCGTGTGCCCCGAACAACTCGGCGGCCTCCCCACGCCACGCATTCCCGCAGAAATCGAGGGGGGAGATGCGCGGGCGGTGTGGGAAGGCCGAGCCGCCGTGCGGAATGCGGCGGGAGAAGACGTCACGTCGTCGTTCCTCCGCGGAGCCGAGGAAACGCTGCGCCTCGCCCGGATGTTCGGTGCTCGGGCGGCGATTCTCAAGGAAAGGAGCCCTTCCTGCGGCGTGCGCGAGGTCTACGACGGGACATTTCAACGTCGTCTCATTTCCGGCATGGGGGTTGCCGCCTACTACCTCGCGCAGAACGGTCTCGAAGTCCTTTCCGACGAAGAATTTCCCGCAGGAGCTTCCTCAGAGGGCGGCTGAGCGCCTGCGGTAGCGGCTACCCAATGCGAGGCCGAGGGCGAGGATCGCGGCAAGCCCGAGGGAGGGGATCCACAGGTTCCCCGGGGGGGAACCTTCGGACCCGAGAAGCTTTTCGGAAAGCGGCGCCGTCGCAGGGATCGCGGGAGACAACCACGGTTCTACGTGCGGCCAAACAAGAAAGGAGAGCGCGGCGGAGAGGGTCCCGTGGAGGAGCCGATAGATGGGAAAGGCGCGGAAACTCACCCCGGCTTCGGCGAGGAAGGCGGCGACCTGCACGTGTACGGAAAGTCCTCCCCACCCGAGGAGAAAGAGGACGAGGGCGATCCGTTCATTTTCGCGGAGAGGGGATCGGGCGATCTCCGCAAGCCCCAGCGTAACTTCGAAAAGCCCCGTAAGGATTCCCTTTGCTGCGCTCGGGAGGGACGCTTCGGATACCCTCCCTGCGCACCAGGAAAGTTCGAGCATTGCGGTTTGCAGCGCTACGGCAATAAAGGTCATGATTCCGCCGATGGCGATGAGGGTGTAGGCGGCCTCGTGGACGGCGCGGGCAAAGGTCCTTCCCAAGGATTCGTGCGGCTGTCCCCGAAAAGTGGAATCGGGGGCATCACGTGGAAGGCAGGACAACGTGTCTTCTGTACGCCTGCGGCGTTCGAAGGGTGAAAAGCGGGAAAAAAGACCCAGACCTACGGACGTCCCGTAGTGCAGCGCGAAGAGGTAGGGGGTGAGTTCGGGTCGACCGAGGAGGCCGGTGGCCACGGCGGCACCGAGGAACAAAGGATCGGCGCTCGTGAGGAAGGCCGTCAGGCGCGCGGCGCTCGCGCGGTCGAGCAGTCCTTCTTGGACGAGGCGGGAGGCGACCTTCGCCGTCGTGGGGTAGCCCGAGAAAAGTCCGAACAGGAAGGGAAAGGCCGCCGTCCCCGGGAGGCGGAAGAGCGCGCGAACGAAGGGAGCGCTGAGGACGGCGAGGGCTTGGGGGACTTCCCAGGCGATGGAAAGTTCTGCGAGGACGAGAAAGGGAAAGGTGGCGGGGAGAACCACGTTGGCCCAAAGTTCCAGACCCCGGCGGGCGGCGCGCAGCGCTTCGGCGGGGTAGACGAGCATTCCCAAAGCCACGGCTGCGAGAAGGGCGATCGCGATTCCGCGGACGGGAGCCGCTTTGCTCACCTCTCCGTACCTCCTCTGGATTTGTACATGTATATCCCCGTCCCCGTCATTCCAGTCCCTACGGCCTTATTTCCGGCCTCGCTTCCTTATTCCGTTCCGGTTTTCGCGGGTCCCCCCCTCGCCCGAGGTTATCGCGTGCGTTTGTCCGAGAAGTGCGGCCGAGGAATAGGCGTTTGAGCGAACGTGGTACAATGGTGAGGCAGGGAAGGCAGCCTCAGTCCACCTGTGGGGGGAAGGGGGGAGTCACCGGCCGCAGCAAGGGCTTCGGCGTGCGGCCGGGTGGAGCCATGCGGCCACGTATCGGTCTCGCCTTAGGAGCCGGAGGTGCCCGCGGCCTCGCGCATTTGGGCGTGCTTCAGGTATTCGAGGAAGCGGGGGTTCCCGTAGATTTCCTTTCGGGGAGCAGCATGGGGGCCGTCGTCGCCGTGGCGTACGCGAACCGTCTCCCGCTCGATCGCCTCGTGCGTTTCGCTACTTCGGTGGAGCAGCGCCTCTTTCTCGACTTCACGCCGCCCCGCTGGGGACTCCTCAAGGGGGAACGGGTGGGAGAGTTCGTCCGTCTCATCACCCACGGGAAGCCCCTCGAGGCCCTGGAGATTCCGACGGCGATCGTGGCCACAGACCTCGAGCGGGGTGAACCCGTGGTCTTTCGCCAAGGACCTGCGGACATCGCCGTTCGGGCGAGCGCGGCGATTCCCGGGATCTTCGAGCCGGTGTTCTACCAGGGGCGGATCCTCGTCGACGGCGGCGTCGTGGAACGTGTGCCCCTCGCCGTCTTGCGCGAGATGGGGGCAGACGTCGTGATCGGCGTCGACGTCGCCTTGAAGCCCGGGAAACCGCGGATCACGGGGATGTACGACGTAATCTACCAGAGCCTCGAAATCATGGAAGACCACATCTTTCGCGCAAAGGCCCACGCCGCGGACGTTCTCATCACACCCCAGGTGGGGCATTTTCCTGCCTTGCGCTTGGAACACGTTTCAGAAATCGTCGAAGAAGGCCGCCGCGCCGCCCGGCGAAAACTCCCGGAAATCCAAGCGCTCCTCGCGCGTTTCAAGGAGTCGTTCTCTACGAGCGGCGCCTGACGCTTACGTCCGATCCGCGCCCGGCAGATCGGCGGCGAGTACGTGGACGTGTACGAGCTCGTGCCCCCTGGGCAGGTACCGCACGGCTTTGAGCCCTCGCCCAAAGATCTCCAAAAGGTAGCCGACGCAAGCCTGTTCTTCTACAACGGCGCAGGTATGGAAGCCGCGTGGATTCAGCGGGCTCTCGAGAACGTCGACTCCCAAAAGACCAAGGTTGTGGAAGTCGCGCAGGGTCTCGAACTCATCCAGCGCGCCACGGGCAATCAGCAAGAAGGGACCACCCAAGGAGGGGCGCAGGGACAGGTCGCCCCCCACTTTTGGACGTCCCGCAACATGATCGAGATCGCCAAGCGGTTCACGGAGGCGCTCGTGGCGGTCGATCCCGCGCACAAGGCGGAGTACGAGAAGAAGCGCGATGCCTACATCGCCTCACTCGAAGCCCTGGATAAGGACTTCCGAAACCTCGCGAACGAGGCGAGGTACGGGGAGTTTTACGTCTCTCGGCCCCCGTTTTCCTACATCGCCAAGGAGTACGGGCTCAAGCAGATCTCCATCGCCGGACTTTTGGGAATGGAGGGAGCGCCTACGGCGCGACAGATACAAAGGGTCGTCGAGCAAATCGAGGCGAGCGGTGTCCTCGCCGTCGGTTCGATCTACGGAACCAAGGATGACGTGGCGGAAACCGTGGCCCGCGAGGCCGGCGTCGAAGTCGTCCCTCTGTACGCGTTCGGAACGGTGACCAAGGAGCAGTTCGAAAAGGGCGTCACGTACCAAGATCTGTTCCGCGCAAATATGGAAGGATTTGCTAAGCTCTTGGGCGCGAAGGCGAAGTAAGGTCCAGAGTTCTTGAGGTCCAAAGTGCGGGATCCGGGGTCGCACGGCGGCCCCGGTTTTCCTTTTTCCCGTTTCTCGCGGGAACATGCCGGAAGGTTCCCCTTGTGCTCTTCGTTCGGGACCTGTATAATGGCCTTGAAAAGGTCATTTGCCCAAAACATACCCCACCGTTCGAGAGGTGTTTGCGATGAGGCCGTGGTTTGCTTGGGGCAGAGGCGGACGTGGTTGGGGTTGGCGCGGCGGACGCGTCGGCGCGGGTTGGAGCGTTGTTCCGTACGGACCGCCTCCGTGGAAGGGGATGGGCCGCTGGCCCTGGATGGAAGCGGTAAATCCGGAACTCGCGCAGGCTTGGTCGCGGCGCGCGCTGGAACTCCGGCGGGAACGGCTCCTCGCCGAGCTTCGGTGGATCGAAGATGCCCTCCGCGGCGGCGGAGACGGCGGGGCATCCGAAAAGGTGGAGTAGGGGGAAAAGGGCTTCTGTCGATCGCGGCGTATGTCTGTGAAGATTGGCGGTGTTTCGCGGGGACGGCGACTTGCTCCGCCCGGCGTTTCGTGAGAGCATAAGAGAGACGAGAATTTGCGAAGGAGCGCCGGGCACGCAATGCCTAGACCGCGCAAACGCCGCCGCGTGTGCTTTTCGCCCGAGTACCGCGAATTCGGTCCCCTGGGACAGGGTCCTTGGACGTGGGAGCGCACGATTCACATGCCTCTCGAGGAGCTCGAGACGATTCGGCTGATCGACCTCGAGGGGCTTACCCAAGAGGAGTGCGCTGCCCGCATGGGCGTGGCCCGATCCACCGTACAGCGGATGTACCAGGAGGCGCGACGCAAAGTCGCGGAGTCCCTCGTCCTCGGGAAGCGGCTGATCCTCCACGGGGACGGACGAAGGCCTGAGGAGACCGGGAACCCCGCGGGTGGAGGAGAATGCCCCGAAGAGTCCGCAGGCGGTGAGACGGGGGCCGAAGAGTGGCCCCCCGGATGGGGGCGCCTTTGAAGTTTCTTTGCCGCCGCGAAAATCCCGGAGGCTTCGAGGAGATCGCGCAGGAAGGCGCGATCTCGGGGTGGAAATCTGACCCGAGGAAGAAGGGATGAGGCCGTGTGGATGGACCTCCTCTTTCCGGGAGAAAAGCTCGACGTCCGCCCCGGCGTTTGCCTCAACGCCAAAAGCCGCGAGGTCGTGTGTGACGAGTGTGCACGTGCTTGCCTCTTTGGCGCCATCCGCATCGACGTGCGCGCGTCGGCGGTAGTCTCCGTCGATCCCGAGGCTTGCACGGGCTGCGCGGCTTGCGTGGGGGCTTGTCCGACCGGTGCCCTTATGAAAAAGGGCGCCCCCGATTCTTTGGCGTACGCGCGTCGGTGGTGGGACGCGCGGAGCGAGGGGGAGCTCCCCGACGCCGCGGTCGTCGTGGAGGATGCGCCTTCCGCAGGTGCCCGGGGAGAATCCCCGCCTTTTCTCGCCTGTACCCTTTCTCCCCACGGGGAGCGTTCGTCGTGGCCCGTCGCTTGCTTCCTTGAACTCGAACCGGCGCACTTTTTCGATGCCGGAAGCGTTTCCCCATCGAGTACGGCTTCTTCGCCCCCTTCCCTTCCTCGGGGGGGGAGGCCCGCGTCGGGCGGCGCAGATCGGCGGGAGGACGCCGATTCGGCCTCCCCTTCACGCGGCGGACCGCAGTTTCGCGTGGCCGTCGACCTCCTCCCTTGCCGCCGCTGCCCGCGGGGCGTGCGGTACGAAGAGGCGGAGGCCCACCTCCGCGCCCTCGAGGAGGCCCTTCGCCGCTACGGCCGGCCCGTGACGTTTGTTCCGCTTGCGGGGGGTTCCGAAGGAGGGGGGAGGGGTGCCGCCGACGCATCCTCGAGGCCCGAATCTGTCCCGCAAGAGGCGATCGGGCGCCGGGAGGTGTTTCGCCACCTCCTTCCCCCGGGGATTCGCGAACTCCTCGCGGGGCCGCAGGAAACGCCCCCTCCTTCGGCGAGCGAGGCGGCGGAGATCACCGCGTCTCCGAGCCGTCCTCCCGCCGGGGAAGAGCAGGTGAGCGGATACGGAGCGGGGCGCGCCCTGGCGAAAAAGCGACTCTACCGGGGACGGCTCTCCTCGCCCCCTTCCCTTCGCACGTACCGCTACGGGGAGAAGTTTGCGCTCACGGCCACCCTCGCCGTGGGGGAGACGTGCGACAGTTGCGACGTGTGTGCGCGCGTCTGTCCCACGGAAGCCCTCTCCTGGCGTTCCCGTTCGGGCGAGGCGGCCCTCGTCCTCGACGAAGAGCGCTGCCTGGGATGCGAGAAGTGCGCCGTCCTCTGCCCGCGCAAGGCGATTGCCGTTCGTTGGAATGCGTCTGCACCCCTTCCGGAGCGCGTGCTCGTCGTCTTCGAGGAGCAAACGTGTGCCGGTTGCGGCAGGCCCTTTCGCGCACGCCCCGGAGATCCGGAACGTCTGTGTTCCGTGTGCCGCGCGCGGCGCCTCCCGCCGGACTTCTTTGCCGCTCAGTTCGCCCCGCGCCCGAGCAGGTGACGGAGCGGGCCGTTCGCAGGTTTGCGCGCACATGTGCCCCCGTCCGTTCGGGCTTCCGGGCGAGCAGGGGAAGTGCATCGGAGGAGGAGGTGGCGTTCGGTTCGACGTACCGCTTCACTGTCTGCCGTCGGACCGGAGTACGCATGGACGACCGCTCCCGCTCCGCCAAGGCGGAGCTCTACCGTTTCTTCGCCGAGTTCTTCAAGCCCCCCGAAGAAGGTTTTTACCGGGAATTCACTTCTCCCCGCTTTCCCGAAGAACTCGCCCGCTGGTTTGCAGAGGCGGGGTACGCCGTGACGGCCTCGGCCCCGAATTTGCGCGAGCTCTGGCCGTCCTTTGAAGAGTTCGCGGAGGACTACCGCCGCGCCATCTCCGGCACGATCCACCCGTACGCCCCCCCGGTGGAGTCCATCTACAAGCCGTGGACGGAAGATCCGGGGGCAGAAGTTCCGATGGCGGGACAGAAAGGGTACCTTTACGGGGATCCTGCGGTACACATGCGCCACCTGTACGACGAGTTGGGGATCGCCCTGTCTCCCGAGTACGCGAGCATGCCCGATCACCTCACGCTCGAGCTCGAATTTCTCGCCTTTCTCTTCGAGGCCGGCGAAGCGGAAGCCGCCCGGCTGTTCATCCGCGAACACCTCGACTGGCTCGGCGAGTTCCGCGCGGAACTCGAAACGACGCCGCGGGGCGAACGCTACGCCCGAATCGTCGCCTGGCTCGAGGAACTCCTGCGCCAGGAGCCGGAACCCGAGAATCCTCCCGCAGGAGAGAAGAAAGGCGGGTAAACAAAACGGCCGGGAATTTCCCGGCCGATTTACCTCTCCTTTGCGGTGCGCGTCCAGTACCCGCGGGAAAGGGTAACCAAACGCCTCTCCGGATCAACCGCCGCCGCCACCGCCCGAAGGCGCGGGGGCCGTCTGCGCCTGAGCGGGGTTTTATCCTGCGGTGTTCAATCCACAGGCAACTCGGCGTCCACCCACGCTTCGAAGCCTCCCGAGAGGTTGTGGGCGTCGTAGCCGAGGGAGCGGAGGTCGGCGGTGACGAGGGCACCCGTTTGCCCCTTGTAGCAGTAGACGAGGACCGGCTTGTCTTTAGGCAACGTGTCGAGCTTCGCGAGGATGTCCGCAGCGGGAATGTTGCGGGCGCCCGGGATGTGGCCGGCATCGTAATCCTCGGGTTTCCGAAGGTCGACGATGAAGTAGTCGTCGAGCTCGTCTTTGACCTTGTCCGGTTCGAGGTAGGCGGCGTTGAAGGAGGAGCGCATGGCGTTCTGGTCGTCACCGACCTTTTGGGGGAGGATTTCCTGCTCGTCGCACGTCTGCACGGATTGCGGCTGGTTCGCCTTGGCGACGTCTTCGGGCGGCTTTACGATTTCGCTTTGGGTTTTTCCACAGCCGACGAGGACGAGGGCAAAGGCGAGGACCGCGACGAAGGTAGCGAGAATCCAACGTGTGCGTCTCCGCTGCATCCTGCCCCCTCCTTGGTGGCAGTTCCCGTCCGGATTCTCGTAGGAGATCTGCGGGCCGCATTTGTTTCTATTGTACCATTATACCTTCTGGCAAGGCTCGGCTTTACTAGCCGGTGGATTTCGAGCTGGGGATCCACCACTACCAGCAGGTGGACGTGGTCCGGCATGACCTCCAGGTCGATGATCACAGCCTTTCTCTCCCGCGCCACCTCAACGAGGATCTCCTTGAGCCGCACGTCCATCCCGTCTTCGAGAACGGGACGGCGGTACTTCGGACACCAAACCCGATGGTATTTGCAAGAATGCACGACCTGCGCATTGACACGGCGCCGACGACGGGATACAATACCCCTCGTATCTGGATGCGGGGGGAAGGACGTTGCGCATTTCGTTTTCCGAGCTCCGCGAGCGCGCCCTCGAGGGGCGTCCGCCGCTCGAGCTCTACGTCCCCTTTTCCCCATCGGAGCGAGTGTACGCACGGCCCGAGGTGCGGGAAGTCACCCCGGCACATTTCGACGGATTTGCCTGGTGGGAAGATGGAACCGTCTTCGTGGCGGGAACGCTCGCCTTTGCCGCGCGGCTCGCATGCGTTCGCTGCCTGAGCGAGTTCGAACAATCGTTTCGCGTAACCGTAGACGAGGCCTTCCGTCGCGGCGCCGCTCCTCCCCCTGCGGAAGAGCGTCCCGTGCGCGAGATCGTCGAGTGGGTGGAGGAAGACGCCTTCGACCTCCTCCCGCACCTGGAAGACTGGCTCATCATTTCTCTCCCCGATCGTCCCCTCTGTCGGGAGGATTGTAAGGGCTTGTGTTCCGTGTGCGGGAAAAACCTCAACGAAGGGCCGTGCGGCTGTAAGGTCGAGGCGGTCGATCCGCGCCTGGAGGCGTTGCGCGCGCTCTTGATTCCCGAGGAATCGGACTGACCTCCTTCCTAGGCGAAGCCGTTGGCGAAATGCGGGAAAGGAAATCGAGGCGAGGTGAGCTTTCGTGGCCGTACCGTTTCATAGGACTTCGAAGACGAAGAAGCGCCTCCGCCGCACGCACTACAAGTTGGAGCTTCCCGGGCTCGTGCGTTGCGAGCAGTGCGGCGAGTACAAGCTTCCCCACCGCGTCTGCCCCCACTGTGGGTACTACAGGGGAGTGCGCGTCCTGGACACGGATGACGAAGAATAACCTTTCGCGTCTGGCTTTCGCGAACTTCTTCGCCTCACACCCGTAATCTCCCCGGGCGGTCGGCCGCAAGGGAATCATCCCTTGCGGCTTTTTCGTTCGGACGTTCTCGACCCCGTTCGGGAGAGCGAAATTGTGGTACGCTGAAGTCGCGACCGGGCCTTTCCCTTGGAAATCCGCTCGTCCGCGCAGGACCGATCTTCCTCGTCCCTCCTCCCCTCGTGGCGGAGAGGTACTTCGCCTGGATCGCCCGGGCCCCCCCGGAGCGCGCCGAGGCGATCCTGAGGTGGCTCGGCACCGTGACGCGCATCCACTGGTGGCATGAGCGCTACGCGCTGGCCGTGGCCTGGGTTGCCCAGCGCTTGGGGGTTCCGTACGTTCCCCTGCGCGGCGCCTTTCTCTTAAGCCGGGAGGACTTCCGCAGCTACGTAGGTGCCGATGGGATCCACTTCACGGAATCGGGGTACCGCTTGTTTGCAGAAATCGCGTTGACCTCTTGTGCGGAAGGACGGGGTGGTGTAAAGTGAAGGAGGAGCTTTTATCACCTGGTGCTAATTCCGTCAGCCCGCGCCGGGGGGAGGGGAAAAAAACGGGAGAATCCTCTCAACACTCTCCTTCCGTTCGGGCGCAGGTGCGCCGGGGGCGATCCCGCCGCGAGGAGCGGCGGGCGCAGCTCGTACGCCTTCTCGAGGAAGATCCCTTCCTCACGGACGACGAACTCGCCCGGCGCTTCGGAGTGAGCGTGCAGACGATCCGCCTCGATCGTCACGCCCTCGGGATCCCCGAGATGCGCGCGCGCGTGAGCCGGGTAGCCCAAGGAGAAGTCGCCTCCCTCCGCTCTCTCGTGGAAGAGGACCTCTTTGGCGTTTTGGAGGAGCTTCGGCTCGAGGAACGGGGGCGTTCGCACCTCGCGGTGGAACGCGTCCACACCTTTCGCCACGCGGACATCGCCCGCGGGCACATCCTCTTTGCGCAGGCGAATTCTCTCGCCGTGGCGCTCGTCGATGCCCCCCTCGCCGTCACGGTTTCTGCGAGCGTCCGCTTTCTTCGCCCCGCCCGTGTGGGGGATCGCCTCGTGGCGCAGGCGGAAGTAGTCCTCCGCGACGGGCCGCGCCGGCGAGTCCGCGTCGTCACGGAGGCTCTGCGACCGGAGGGCGTGCGGGAAACCGTGTTTTCCGGAGAGTTCGTCGTGCAGGAGATTTCCCATGCGCGGGGGGACCGGTCGTGAGCGGGCGCTGGCGGATCGCGTGGGACGTGGCGGGGGGAGACTACGCGCCGGAGGCTCCTCTGGAAGCTCTGAAGCGGGTGTGCGGGCGAGAGGACTTCGCCGAGCTGGAGTTTCTCCTCCTCGGAGATGAGACGTTTTTGCGCGGGGCGCTCGTCCGGCAGGGGCTCGCTTCGGAGGCGGGGCGCTGCAGGATCGTGCACGCCCCGGAGGTGATCGCCAACGAAGAGGAACCGGTGCGCGCGCTTCGGCGCAAGCCCAACGCGAGCATCGCCCGCGGACTGGAGCTCCTCGCCGCCGGGGAGGCGGACGCCTTTTTGAGTGCGGGGAGTACGGGGGCGGTCATGGCCGGGGGACTGCTCAAGGTAGGGCGAATCCGGGGCGTGGAGCGTCCGGGGCTCGCCCCCGTGTTTCCCACGGCCGACGGCCGTGGCGTCCTCGTCCTGGACGTCGGCGCCAACGTAGACGCGAAGCCCCAACACCTGCTCGACTACGCCCTCCTGGGGCAGACGTACGTTCGCTTCGTCCTCGACGTCCAACGTCCGCGCGTCGGGCTTCTCAACGTGGGTGTGGAAGAAGGGAAGGGGAACGCCCTGGCAAAGGAAGCCTACCGCCTCCTCAGCTCTACGCCTGCGGTGAACTTCGTAGGCAACGTGGAGGCGCGAGACGTACTCTTCGGCGTGGCCGACGTCGTCGTCACGGACGGATTCAGCGGAAACGTCTTCCTCAAGGCGGTGGAGGGAACGGCGCAGTTCGCCCTCGACGCCCTCAAGGAGGCGCTCACGTCCACGCTACGCGCGAGGTTCGGCGCCCTTCTCGCGCTGCCGGCGGTAAAGCAGGTCTTGCGTCGTTTCGACTACAAGGAGTACGGCGCCTCTCCCCTCCTCGGCCTCAAGCGTCCCGTGTTTAAGGCGCACGGATCGAGCGACGCGCAGGCCTTCGTTGCCGCCCTCCGCACGATCCGCCGCTTTCTCGCTGCGGACCTCCAAGAGAAGCTGGTCGAGAGCCTGGCGGCGGGGAGGGGCGAAATCCCCCCCGAATCCGGATCGGGGGGCGACGGGACGGGAGAAAGGATCTGAGGTGGGGACCGCGTGCCCGGTCCGGGCCTGCAACCCGAAGTTGCCGAAGCGGTGTGCGGTTTTCCGAGAGTTCGTGTAGGGGGTGAGCGCGTGGCCGTACGCGCGGGAATTCTTGGGACGGGGGCCTACGTCCCCGAGCAGGTGCTCACGAATTTCGACCTCGAAAGGCGGATGGACACCTCCGACGAGTGGATCCGGACGCGTACGGGGATCCGCGAACGGCGCATCGCCCGGGAAGATCAGGCGGCTTCCGACCTCGCCCATCCTGCGGCGGAAGAGGCGCTCCGAGTGGCGGGAATCGGTCCGGCAGATCTGGACGGGATCCTCGTGGCGACGACGACGCCGGACCACGTGTTCCCCTCTACCGCCGCGCTCCTTCAGCGCAAGCTCGGCGCCTGGAACGCCTGGGCGTTCGACATGTCTGCGGCGTGTTCGGGGTTCATCTACGGCCTCGCCGTCGCCGCCTCCTTCGTCGAGTCCGGTCGGGCGCGCCACGTCCTCGTGGTCGGGGCGGAAGTGCTTTCGCGGATCACGGATTGGGAGGACCGCACTACGGCCGTCCTCTTCGGGGACGGCGCGGGGGCGGCGGTAGTCGGACCGGTGGCCGAAGGCGGGTTCCTCTCATTCGTCTTGGGTGCGGACGGTGGGGGGGCCGACCTCCTCGTACTCCCCGCCGGGGGATCGCGCCTCCCCGCATCCCGTCGAACGGTAGAGGAGCGCCAGCACTTCCTCAAGATGAACGGGCGCGAGGTCTTCAAGTTTGCCGTGCGGATCATGGCGGAAGCTTCGGAGGAGGCGCTTCGGCGCGCGGGGCTTACCAAGGACGACCTCGACCTCCTCGTGCCGCACCAGGCTAACTATCGTATCATCGACGCGGCGCAGGAGCGCTTTCAGCTCCCTTCCGGAAAGGTCGTCGTAAACCTCGACCGGTACGGCAACATGTCGGCCGCCTCGACGCCCGTGGCGTTGCACGAAGCGTACCGCGCTGGTCGCCTTTCTCCGGGAAACGTCGTGCTCCTCGTCGCCTTCGGCGGAGGGCTCACGTGGGCGGCAACCGTTCTTCGCTGGAGCGTTCCTTCCCCGCTGGGGACCGGGGAGTTTGAGACGGCGACGCTTGCGCGGGGGAAGGCGGAGCCGTGAGCCGCGACCTTTCCCTCCCTTCCGTCGCCTACGTCTTTCCCGGCCAGGGTGCGCAGAAGGTGGGGATGGGGCGAGACCTCTGGGAGGCGCTTCCGTGGGCACGCGAGCGCTTCCGCCTGGCGGAGGACCTTACGGGGATTTCCCTCGCGGAGGTCGTCCTCCGCGGTCCCGAAGCGGAGCTCACGGAGACCGTCGTCCTCCAGCCGGCGCTTTTCCTCGTGGAGACTCTCCTCTTCGACGCCCTTCGGGATCTCGGCGCCCCTCCCCCCGTCGTGGTCGCCGGTCACAGCCTGGGCGAGTACGCGGCGCTCTACGCCGCCGGCGTCCTCGACTTCGCCCAGGGAATTCGCCTCACGCACGCGCGGGGGTTGGCGATGGCGGAGGCGGCGCGGCAAAATCCGGGGACGATGGCCGCCGTGGTCGGCCTTTCGCCGGAAGTTGTGGAGTCCGTGTGCCGAGAGGTGAGCGCCCTCGGCGAAGCGTTCGGCGTGGAGGCGGCCAATTTGAATTCCCCGGAGCAGGTGGTCATCTCCGGGCGTGCGGCGGGCGTGGAGGAAGCGAGCCGCCGCCTCCTTGCGCTCGGCGCGCCGCGCGTCGTCCCCCTCCGCGTTGCAGGTCCTTTCCACTCGTCCTACATGGCGACGGCCCAAAAGGAGCTGGGACGGGTCCTTCGCGAGGTCGCCCTGAGGGAGCCTTCGGTGCCCGTCCTCGTGAACGCCTGGGCACGTCCCGTGCGAAGCGCTGCGGAGCTTCGGGAGGCGCTTCTCGAACAGCTCGTTCGCCCCGTGCGCTGGGTGGATGCGGTCCGCGCCCTCCGCGCCCTCGGCGTGGAAACGATCGTGGAAGTGGGCCCGCGGAGCGTCCTCACGGGGCTCGTGCGCGAGACGGATCCCGGGTTTTCTCTGTACAACGTCGCCTCGCTGGCAGGAGCGCAGGTCGTCGCGGGTCGTCTTCGGAGCGCGAACGACGTGGAGGAAGACGCGTAAGCACGTGCGGAGTTTCTCCGGGACTTCGTCCCAAAGGAGGTGACCTACGTGGAGCTTGCCGAGAGGGTCGCCCTCGTCACCGGTGCCTCGCGGGGGATCGGGCGGGCGATCGCCCTCGAACTCGCCCGGGGCGGGGCACGCGTTCTCGTCGTCTACCGCGGTCGGCGGGATGCGGCGGAAGCCGTGGTGGAGGAAATCCGCGGCCTGGGTTCGGAAGCCTTTGCGGAGCAAGGGGATGTGGCCCGACCCGAAGAGGCCGAACGGCTCGTCTCCCTCGCCTTGGATCGCTTTGGGCGCCTGGATATCCTCGTGAATAACGCGGGGATCACGCGCGACAACCTCCTCCTGCGCATGAAGGACGAGGAGTGGGAGGAGGTGCTCCGGACGAACCTTTCGGGGCCTTTCTACCTCATGCGCGCCGCGGCAAAGCACATGATGCGTGCGCGCCGCGGGCGCATCGTAAACATCGCGAGCGTCGTCGGCCTCGTGGGCAATCCGGGTCAGGCAAACTACGCCGCGGCGAAGGCCGGACTCATCGGGCTCACCAAGGCGGCGGCGAAGGAGCTCGCGAGCCGCGGGATCACCGTAAACGCCGTAGCCCCGGGGTACATCCAGACGGACATGACGGAGTCGCTTCCCGAGGCGGCTAAGGAGGCCCTCCTCCGCCTGATCCCCGCGGGGCGGTTCGGTTCTCCCGAGGATGTGGCGCGTGCCGTCCGCTTTTTGGCCGGAGACGACGCCGCGTACATCACCGGGCACGTTCTCGTCGTCGACGGGGGCATGGTCACGTAGACGCTGCCGAACGGACGGCAGCGGAGGCTCCTCGCGCTGCAGAGGCGAGGTGCCTTTCGCCTCTCGGCCTCGTCCTGCCAGGCGGACCTTGCCCGGACTGTGGTATAATCCCCCAAGGAGGTGCCCTTCCCATGAGCGACGAACTCTTCGAGAAGATCAAGGGCGTGATCGTCGAACGCCTCAACGTGGAACCCGACCAGGTTCGGCCGGAGTCGCGCTTCCGCGAAGACCTCAAGGCGGACTCCCTGGACCTCGTAGAACTCGTCATGGAGCTCGAAGACGCCTTCGGCCTTGAGATTTCGGACGAAGACGCCGAGAAGATCCAGACCGTGCAGGACGTGATCGACTATATTGAGGCGCATCACAAGGGCTGAGGCGTTTCTCCCGGGGAAGCGCATGCGGGAGCCGGGCTCGGGGGCTGCGGGGAACGCGAACTCCGCCGGGGAGGAGGCGAAACTCTCCTCCCGCCCGAGGGTTCGGTGGACCACCCGATCGGGGAGGGGGAAGGGAAGCCCTTCCCCCTCTTCGCGCTTTCCGGAGGAGGTTTGTCTCGGCAGGAGCCTCGGCGCAGAGGAGTGGTACGTGTGTCGGAACGCGTCGTGATCACGGGGATGGGCGTCGTCACGCCCATTGGGAACGACCTGGAGACCTTCTGGACGAATCTCGTCGCGGGGGAAAGCGGGGTGGTGCGCGTCACGGACTTCGACCTCACGGGGTACGCCACGCAGATCGCGGGCACGGTAAAGGGGTTCGACCCGGAGATGTGGGTGGACGCGCGCGAAGCGCGGCGCCTCGACCGGACGATCCTCTTTGCGGTGGCCGCCGCCAAGATGGCCCTTCGCCACGCGGAGCTCGATCCCGGGGCGTGGGATCCGGAACGCGTGGGCGTCGTCATCGGTTCGGGCGTCGGAGGGATGGGTACCCTCGAAGACAACTTCTCCGCCTTCTTTTCCCGCGGGCCGCGGCGCGTGAGCCCGTTTTTCGTCCCCATGATGATCGCGAACATGCCTGCGGGGTACGTGGCCATCGAACTCGGCGCCCGCGGGCCGAACTTTGCCCCCGTGTCGGCTTGTGCGACGGGGACACACGCCCTCGGGCTCGCGTACGAGCTCCTCAAGGCGAACAAGGCGGACGTCGTCTTCGCCGGCGGAGCGGAGGCGGCCGTGCGGCCGATCGCCTTCGCGGCCTTCGGTGCGGCGCGGGCGCTGTCTACGCGCAACGACGATCCGCCGCGGGCGAGCCGACCGTTCGACCGTCGCCGCGACGGCTTCGTAATCGGAGAAGGCGCGGGGGTGCTCGTCCTCGAGCGCCTGAGCGTCGCCCGTGCCCGCGGCGCCCCCATCCTCGCGGAGGTCGTGGGCTTTGGAATGAGCGCCGATGCCTACCACATCACGGCGCCCGCTCCCGAGGGGCGGGGGATGGCGGAAGCCATGCGCCACGCCCTCGCCGACGCCAACCTCCCGCCGGAAGCCGTAGACTACGTGAACGCCCACGGCACCGCCACGGAGTACAACGACCGGTGCGAGACGAAGGCGATCAAAACCGTCTTCGGCGAGCATGCCTATCGGCTCCTCGTGAGTTCGAACAAGTCGATGATCGGCCACCTCCTCGGAGCGGCGGGTGCCGTGGAAGCCGCGGCGACGGTGATGACGCTCAGGACGGGGATCGTACCGCCGACGATCAACCTCGAGGAGCCCGATCCCGAGCTCGACCTCGACTACGTCCCCAACGTCGCACGCCGCGCGGACGTCCGCGTCGCTTTGTCCAATTCCTTCGGCTTTGGCGGCCAAAACGCGGTCCTCGCCCTCAGGCGCTACGACGAGGGGGACGAGCGCCCCGAAGGCGATGGGGCGAACGGCGCAGACAAGGGTTCGGAGGAGGAAGCCCGGTGAGTGGAGGGTGGGAAGACCCGACGCCGAGCGTCGACGCCCTTCTCGGACGCCTAGCCGCATGGGGGATCGCGGCCCGCGATCGCGCGCTCTTCCGCGAGGCCCTCACGCACGCCTCCTACGCCCACGACTGGGAGGAAACGGCGGAAGCGCCGCCGGACAACGAACGCCTCGAGTTTCTCGGCGACGCCGTCCTCGAACTCCTCGTTTCCGAATTCCTCTTCCACCTCGTCCCTCCCCTTTCCGAAGGGGAAATGACGAAGCTGCGGGCACAGATCGTACGCGAGGAGTCTCTCGTCCTCTACGCCCGCGAGCTCGGGTTGCAGGAGTACCTCCTCCTCGGACGCAGCGAGGAGTTTTCCGGAGGACGCGAACGCCCTTCGATCCTCGCCGACGCCTTCGAGGCGGTGATCGGGGCCGTATACCTGGACGCCGGACTTGAGGCGGCGCGGCGCCTCTTGGACGTCCTCGTCTTTCCACGCGTGAAGCGCGGGGAGTTTCGCCTCGACCAGGACTACAAGAGCCTGCTTCAGGAAATCGTCCAACGCTACGGGACGCAGTACGCTCTGAGTTACGAGATCGTCGAAGAAAGCGGCCCCGCCCACAACCGCCGTTTCGTCGCCGTCGTCCTCCTGAACGGCAGGGAAATCGGCCAGGGAGCGGGAAGATCCAAGAAAGAGGCGGAACAACAGGCGGCTCGCGAAGCCTTGGAACGTGTGGAGGCGTACCTCGAGGCGGGGGACGAAGGGGAGGGGTGACGTCCGGGAACAATCCGAGGGCGGCTCTTCTCGGCGGCATGGGGGCGTTGCGCCTTGCCGGAAGCGCGCGGGGGAGGTGGGAGTTTGCGCCTGCGCGAACTTTGGCTCTACGGCTTTAAATCCTTCGGGCGGAAGACGGGGGTACGTTTCGCGCCGGGGATTACGGCCATTGTCGGCCCGAACGGCAGCGGGAAGTCCAACCTCATCGACGCCGTGCGGTTTGTTCTTGGGGAGGCAAACGCCCGCTCGCTGCGCGGCTCCCGCCTCGAAGACCTCGTGTTCTCGGGGAGCGCCACGCGGCGGGGCCTGGGCTACGCCGAAGTTACGCTCGTCCTCGACAACCGTGACGGTTTCTTCTCCCTCCCCTACGAAGAGATCTCCCTCACGCGGCGAATCTTGCGCAGCGGGGAGAGCGCCGCGTGGATCAACGGTTCGCCGGCGCGCCTGAAGGACTTGTCTTCGCTGTTTTTGGACACGGGGCTCGGACAGGGTGCCTTCGCCATCGTCGGGCAGGGCGAGGTGGATGCGCTCATCGCCGAACGCCCCGAGGCGCGCCGAACGGCCTTCGAAGAACTCGCGGGCATACGCCGCTTCCGCGAAAGGAAGCGCGAGGCCGAGGCGGACCTCGCGGAGGTGGAGGCGAACCTCACCCGCGTCCGCGACCTCCTGACGGCCCTCGCGGAAGAACGGGCCCCTTTGCTGGAAGAGGCGGAACGCGCGCGGCGCTACCTCGCGCTTCGCGAGGAGCTCGCGGAGGTGGAAGGTCGCCTCCTCCTCACGGAGCTTTTGCGCCATGAGGAAGAAGCGGTCCGGGCCGCTCGCCTGTCTCGGGCGCTCGAAGCGGCGGAGGAACGCGTTTTGACGCGGAGGACGAGGTTGGCGCAGCGGCTTGCCCGGCTCCGCGATGCGGAAGAGCGCCTGCGGGTGGGGAAGCGTAAGGAGGACGAGGGACACGAGTCCCTTCGCGCCCGCCGCGAGGCGGTCTTGCGCGACCTTCTCGCCCTCGAGGCTGCGGATGCGGAGCGGCGGCAGGGTCTCGTCCGCATGCGCGACGAGCTGCGTAAGGCCTTTGCCGAACGGCGGCACGTCCGGGCCGCCTTGGCACGGGCGGAAGCGGAACGGGACGTCCTCACCGCGGAGCTCGCGGCCCTCGTCCGTGAAGAGGCCGAGCTTCCTGCGTCTTCCGAGGGAGAGGGGGAGCTGCTGCCCGAGCTTCAAGACCGCGCCTTCGCCGCGGCGCGCGAAGCCGCCCGGTTGCGGAGCGAACTCCGGCGCCTCACGGAAGAGCTCGCGCGGCTCGACCGTCGTCGCGGTCAGCTCCTCACGGCGCAAGCGGAACTCACCGATCGGCACGAACGCGCCCTCCGCGCCGCCGAGGGGGTGGAAGCCGAACTCGGCGTCGCGCAGGCGGAGCTCGCCCGTATGCGCGTGGAACTGGCCGAACAGAGGCAAAAGCGCGAGGCTACGGGTCGTGCACTTCGGGCGGCGGAAGCCCGACTTCTCGAGACGGAGCGGGAGGTCGAGCGGCTGCGGGCGCGCGTGGCAGCTCTGGCCCATCAGGCCTCGCTGGCCTACGGGGAAGGTGTGCGGGCCGTCCTCGCGGCGCGGGAGGAACTTCGGGGGATCCTCGGCACCGTGTCCTCCTTGCTCGACGTTCCGGAGGAGCTCGGCCTCGCCGTGGACGTCGCCTTGGGGGGTGCGTGGGAACACCTCGTCGTCGAAAGCGAGGCCGACGCACGGCGCGCCATCGCCTTTTTGAAGGAGCGCGGGAAAGGACGGGCGACCTTTCTCCCTCTGGACACGCTCCGACCGCGGGAACTTTCCCCGCGCGAGCGAGGCCTTCTTGCCCAAATCCCCGGAGTGCGTGGCGCCCTCGCCGAGTGGGTGCGTACGGAACCGCGTTACGCCGTGGTCGTCCGCCACCTCCTCGGGCAGGTGGTGCTCGCCGACACGCTCCCGGCGGCAACCCAGGCAGCCCGCATCTTGGGCTTTCGCACGCGCGTCGTCACGCCCGAAGGCGACGTCGTCCATCCCGGTGGGGCGATGACGGGCGGAGCACCGAGGCCGCGCGGCCGCGGCGGCCGATCTCCCCTCTCTCCGGAACAGGCCTTGCGCGCCGCGGAAGCCGACCTCCGGCGGGCGGAGGCGGTGCACGGCGAAGCCCTCCGGGCGGCGGAAGAGCTGCGCGCGGCCTACGAAGAGGATGCGCGCGCCGAAGAGTCGCTCCGGGTCCGGTTCCTCTCCCTCCAAGAAGAGGAGCGAGCCCGCCGGGAGGAAGCCCTACGCGCGCAACGGGAAGCGGAGGTCCTCGCCGCGGAGCTTCAAGCCATCGGGGAAGAGCTCGCCCTCGTGGAGGCGACACGGGCCGACCTGGAGCGGGAGCGCGCCGAAATTCGGGCAGAGCTCGTCCAAGCGGAGGCGGCGGAAACCTCCCTCACCGCGGAACTCGCGGAACGCACCCGCGAGGCGGAGCGCAGGCGGCGGGAACGAGAAGAGCTCCGGCAGCGGCAGGAAGAGCTTCGGGTCCACCGGGCGCGGCTCGAAGAAAAGCTCGAAGCGCAGGAGCGCGCGCTCGCGGATCTCGAAAGGGTTGCGGCATCACTCCGGGACGAAATTGCGCGGACCTGGGAAGCCTACCGCGAGGGAAAAGGCCGCGCCCGCGCGCAGGCGGAGCAACTCCGGTTGTACGCCGACGAGGTGGCGATGTACGACGAGGAACTCGAGCGGAAAAGGCAGGTTCTTGCAGGCTACGACAGGGCCCTGCGCGCCGTCCGTCGCCGAGCAGAAGACGTGGAAGAACGGCTTCGGCACGCGGATGCCGCCCGCGTCGAACTCGTGCGTCGGCGCGAGACGTACGCTTCCCGCGCACGGGAGGCGGAGCTTCGCGCCGGGGAAGTGCGAAATCGCCTGCGCGCGGCGCTCCACCTTTCCCCGGAGGCGGCGCGGGAGCGCTATGCACCGCTGTCGGACGACGAAGTCCGCGCGGCGCAGGAACGCCTCGCCGCCCTCGAATCCGCCCTCGCCGAACTCGGTGCGGTGAACACGTACGTCCTCGAGGAAGTGGCGCGCATCGAGCGACGCATGGAAGAGCTTTCCGCGAGCCTCGAGGACCTCGAGGCGGGGAAACGGCGCCTCACGGAACTCCTTCGTCGGCTCGAGCGGGAGATGGAGGAGCGGTTTCGCGAAGCCTTTGCGCGCGTGGACGCCGCCTTCCGCGACCACGTGGCCTTCCTCTTCGGAGGCGGGAAGGGGTACCTCGTCCTCACGGATCCCGCGCATCCCCTGGAGGGCGGCGTAGAGGTCGTCCTCGAGCCGCCCGGAAAGCGGCGCATGCCGCTTACGCTCCTCTCCGGCGGCGAGAGAGCTCTGGCGGCCCTCGCGCTTCTCTTTGCTTTCCTTCAGGTGCGCGAGGTGCCGTTCGTGATCCTCGACGAAGCGGAGGCCGCCCTGGACGAGGGGAACCTCGAGCGCTTCGGCGAACTCTTGCGCCGCTTTCGCGAACGGACGCAGCTCCTCGTGATCACGCACCGGAAAAAGACGATGGCCTTTGCCGACGTCCTCTACGGCGTCGTTTTGGACGAAGACGGCACGAGCCGAATCCTCTCCGTTGCCCTCGAGGACGCAGACGAAGAAGCGGAGGCGACCGTCCGCACTTCGCCGTAGGCCGTTTGGGTGTTTCGGGCAGGGGAACGTGCGAGAAGGGCGTTTCCGGGGCGCAGGGACGGACCGGGAACTGCCGGTGACGCGGAGGTGAATTGCCGTGGGACTCTGGGATCGCTTGCGCCGCACCCTGGGCGAGGCGGGGGGAAGGATCGGCAGCGCCTTCGGCCGCGGACTCGCCAAGACTCGGCACGCGCTCGTAGATCCCCTGGAAGGACTCTTTCGCCGGCGGACCACGTTTGACGACGATTTCTACCTCGAACTCGAGGAGATCCTCATCGCCGCGGACGTCGGGGTGAAGACGAGCGCGTGGCTCGTAGAGTCCCTGCGCGCCGACGTACGCAAGAAGGGGCTCACCACGCCGGAGGAGGTGCGCGAAGCTCTCGCCGCCCGGATCCTCGAGGTATTCGGCGAGGACGAGAGCCGCTTCCGCCTCGCCTTTGCTCCCGAAGGGCCGACCGTGATCCTGTTCGTCGGCGTAAACGGAACGGGCAAGACTACGACGCTCGGGAAGCTCGCCCACCGCCTCAAGGGGGAGGGGAAGCGCGTACTTCTCGCCGCGGGGGACACGTTCCGCGCCGGCGCGATCGACCAGCTCCGCCTCTGGGGTGAGCGCGTTGGAGCGGACGTCGTCGCCCGGGGAGAAGGAGCGGATCCGGCGGCCGTCCTCTACGAGGCCGTGGACCGCGCGCAGCGCGAAGGGTACGACGTACTCCTCGGAGACACGGCGGGGCGCCTCCATGCGAAACAGCACCTCATGAACGAACTCCGGAAGATCGTCCGCGTCGTCGGCCAAAAGCTTCCCGGGGCGCCGCACGAGGTCCTCCTCGTCCTCGACGGGACGGCCG
The DNA here is from genome assembly GCA_003050565.1 of Brockia lithotrophica. Taxonomy (NCBI): domain Bacteria; kingdom Bacillati; phylum Bacillota; class Bacilli; order Thermicanales; family Thermicanaceae; genus Brockia; species Brockia lithotrophica. The sequence continues at coordinate 206,428 of PEBW01000003.1, read as the reverse complement.
GGCAAAACGGCCTTCGCCAGGCGGAGGTGTTTCTCGAAGCCGCCCGGGTCACGGGAATCGCCGTGACGAAACTCGACGGTACGGCGCGCGGCGGCGTGGTCGTCACCATTCAAAAGGAGCTGGGAATTCCCGTGAAGCTCGTCGGTGTAGGGGAGGGGATGGAGGACCTTTTGGACTTTTCCCCGCCCGCTTTCGTCGCCGGGCTTTTTGGCGAAGGGGAAGTTCGAGCTACTTCGTAGGGGACGAAGTTTCGCCGCCCCAGTCGCTCGAAAGCCGATCGGGCGTAGAAGCCGCATGCGCGGGCGTTGCGCGCTTGCCCCGTAGGGGGAGAAGGAAGGGGGTGGGAGAGATGGAGCCGTCGTCCGGGTGGCACGAGGAGTGGGAAGAAGAGAAGCGCCGCCTCGCCTACGTCACCGCGCGCATACGCGAAGCGGTCCTCCGTTTAGAAGAGGAAGCCGGACAGAAGCGGGAAGACGTCGACGCCCTTCTCGCGTCGCTTTGGGAAGACGTTTCTCTCGGCATCGACGAGAGCACCGACGTCCTCGAAAGCTTCGCCGACATCCTCCAGCAGTCGGCCGTCGTCGCCGAGCTCGAAAAGCGGGTCCACCTGTCCGGCGAGGAGGCGAAATCCCTCCTTCGCCTGCTCGCCTCGCCGTACTTCGGCCGCGTGGACTTCCGCGAGGAAGAAGCTGCGGAGGCCGAACGCTACTACATCGGCCGACGTTCGTTTTACGACGCCGAAACCGACGCCTACCTCGTCCTCGACTGGCGCGCTCCGGTCGCCGGGCTCTTCTACGAGGGCGTCCTCGGTCCCGCGGCGTACGAGACGCCGGCGGGGGAGATCCGGGGAGAGCTCACGAAAAAGCGGCAGTTCGACATCCGCGGCGGCCGCCTGCGGGCGATGTTCGACGTGAGCGGCGCGGCGGTCACGGACGACATCCTGCGGGAGGTCCTCGGCCGCGGAGCGCGTCCCGAGATGGGGGCGATCGTCGAAACGATTCAGGCGGAGCAAAACAGCGTGATCCGGGACGACCGCCACGACCTCGTCGTCGTCCAAGGAGTCGCGGGGAGCGGGAAGACCTCCGTCGCCCTCCAGCGCCTCGCCTACCTCCTCTACCGCCACCGGGAGCGCGCCCGGGCGAACCAAATGCTCGTCCTTTCCCCGAACCCGCTCTTCCGCGAGTACATCTCCTCCGTCTTGCCGGAGCTCGGGGAGGAAAACGTGCTCCAGCGGACGTTCTTCGAGTACGTCGTCCGCCGCATCGGCGCCGACGTCGAGGTAGAACCGCCGGAAGCCCTCTACGAGCTCCTCCTGGAGGCCGACCCCACCGATCCGCGGCACGGCATGCGGCGGGAGGCGCTTCGCTGGAAGGGTTCGCCCGTCTTTGTTCGCGTCCTCGACCGCTTTGCCCGCATCGTGGCCCGCGTCGCTCCGCCTTTCCGTCCGGTCCAAGCCCGAGGCTTTCTCGTCCTCACGCCGGAAGAACTCACCGCCCTTTACCTCGGAGGGGGCGGCGAGCCCACGAAAGAGCGCTCCGATCCTTCGCCGCAGGCGCGGCTCTACGCGCTGGTGGAAGGGGCACGTCGGGAACTCGAGCGGAAGCTCGCGGAGATGCGCAACTCTCCCGAGCTCGAGGACGCCCTCCACCACCTGTCCCGCGCGCGCCTGCAGCGCGCCTACCTCAAGGCACGGCGCCGCGCAGACTCGGCCACCCTCGAAGCCAACATGCGGGAGGTCCTCAAGGACGACCTTTTGGCCGAGATCCGCCGCGAGGTAGAATCCGTCCTCGAGCGGCGTGGCTTTCTCGATTGGGTCGCCCTCTACCGCCTCCTGTATGCCGACGACGATGTGTGGCGCACGGCGACCGCAGGCCTGGAAGGCGTCTTTCCTCCGACGGCGCAGGCGGCGGTTCGCGAGGCCACGCTTCGCACGTTGGACCGCGGACGCCTGGCCTTCGAAGACGCCGTGCCGTACGTCTACCTCCGCGAGCGCGTGGGGGATTTCCCACGCGAGTCCGGCGTGCACTTCGTCGTCGTGGACGAAGCGCAGGACTACACACCGCTCGATTTCGCCTGGCTTTCCCGACTCTTCCCCCGGGCGAACTTCACGCTTCTCGGCGATCTCGCGCAAGAAATTTCCGGTATTCCCTCGCTGCTCGACGAAGAAGGCTTTGCCTTCCTCGCCGCAGAGCGTAGCGGCTTTCGCGCCCTCTGCCTTCGCCGCAGTTACCGGAGCACGCGCGAAATCGCCCGCCTCGCCCAGGACGTCCTCGCCGAGCCGCTTTCTCTCGTCCCCTTTGCGCGAAGCGGCGAGATCCCCCGACTCCACCTCTTCGAACGGCGCGAAGACCTGGCGGAGGGGATCGCCGCCGCTGTGCAGCGCGCCCTGCGCCGCGGGTACGGTCTCGTCGCCATCCTCTGCCGCTCGCAGTGGGAATGCGACGAAGCCGAGGCGTTCCTCAAGGGGCGGTTTCCCTACCAGCGGGTGCGGCACGACACGCCGGCTTTGCGCGAACGCGTCGTCCTCATGCCGAGCTACCTCGCCAAGGGGATCGAGTTCGACGTCGTCTTGTTGTACGACGTGTCCCGCGAGCGCTACCGCGAAGACCGAGACCGACGCCTGCTCTACACCCTCCTCATGCGCGCCAAGCACGACGTGGAGCTCTTCGCCGTGGGAGACGCGAGTCCCCTCCTCGCCGCGGCCCGCGCCCGGGGCCACGTCCGCGTGGTGACCCGAGGCGAGTAAGCTCCGGCGGGCGAACGAAAATCGGGCCCGGAAGGCACACGGGCGCGATGGGGTTTGCTCGTGTGCCCGGAAATCTTCAGCCGCCGCATCCGCCACCGCCCGCTTTGTTTTCCCGTATGCGCATCGTGCGCCCCGTGGTATAATAAGCATCGCAAAGGGGTGTTATCCAAACATGGTCGCCGGCAGTACGGAAGCCAGGCGCACGGAGCCGCGATCAGGCGGCAGCTACCTTCTTGTTCTGGAATCCCTCACGCCGGAGCGCCAGCGGGCGCTTCGCGACCTTTTGGCACAGGTGTACGCGCGTGCGTACGCAGCTCTTCCCGAGTACGCGTATACGGAGGAAAAGGCGATTCACCGCTACCTCACCTGGCTCGCGCGCCGCACGACGAGGGGCGGTTTTTTTGTCGCCTTTTCGTCCCTTGGTCCGGTCGGATTCCTCGCCGCCGACCCGGCTTGGCGCGATGAGGAGACGGGCGAGACGAACGGAGAGATCCACGAATTCGTCGTAGACCCGGCGTACCAGGGCGGTGGTGTGGGGCGGAGCCTCTTTTCCGCCGGACTCGCCTACCTTCGCGACGCGGGCCATGCGAAGGTCGGACTCTGGGTCGGGGTACACAACGACCGCGCAAAGGCTTTCTACGCGAAAAACGGGTTCGTTCCAGGGGCCGTACGGGGGAAGTGGCTTCGGATGTACCGTTGGGAGCCCGAGGCCGTCTATCCCGACACGCACTTGGTCGAAGTTCCCGCCCGCGGAAAGGTGTGATCTTTCGAACCTTCGGCAAGGCCCGGGAAGGATCGGAGGCGAACCGCGGACGGAAGAAATCGAATGCGGCGGGAGCGCAGGAGCGTTCCCGTTTTTGCTTCTTTTTTTCCGCGGCTTGCGGCGCACGCGGGGAGAGCGTTCGGCTTAGCCCCACGGGTGGGAGAGGACGGCGAGGAGGAAGCGGTACGCCCGCTCGAGGGCCGCCCGATCCACGAATTCGCGCGCCGTGTGGGCGACGTCGAGGCGACCCGGGCCCCACACCACGGTGTACAGGCCGTGGGCGTGGTAAGCGTGGGCGTCCGTCCAGCTCGGCATGAAGCCGAGACTCGGCTCCCGTCCCGTAGCCTCGCTGTACAGGCGCCGGAGAAGGGGCCCGACCTCCGCCTCGGGATCGACTTCCCACGCGCCTGCGCAGTCGTCGAGAAACGTAGCCTGCACTTTGGCCGGTCCGCTGTGGGCGGCAAGCGCTGTTTCCACGGCGTTCCGGATTTCCGTCGGAGAAAACCCCGGGGGAATCCGCACGTCGACGACGAGGCGAGCGGTTTCCGGGACGGCGAGCTCGTCGCTTCCTCCCGCGAGCATGAGCGGCGTGAGAACGGGATTGCGCGCGGGATCATCGCGGCGGGCGAGGGCGGCAACGGCGTCTTCGAGGCGCTGGAGGAGGCGCACGGCTTCTCGCACGGCGTTCACCCCTGCCTCGGGCGTACTGCCGTGGCTCGCGCGCCCTTCCACGTCGATGTGGACCTCGAGGGACCCGGCAGAGGCAAAGGCGAAGGTCTCTTCCGTCGGTTCGAGGACGAGGCTCCAACGCACGGTCGAAGGCAAACGTTCGGCGAGAAGGCGCGATCCCGTACCCCCGTATTCCTCGTCGCCCACAAACGCCACCCACAAGGGCGGCGGGGATTTCCAACGATCACGTGCGTCCCGCAGGGCCAGGACGAGGGCCGCTGCCGCGCCGAGGACGTCGGAGCTTCCCCGGCCAAGGACGCGCGTTTCGTCGGCGGAGGGGGTTGCCGGAACTCCCCCAAGATCGCAGGGGACGACGTCGTAGTGAACGCTCAAGAGGCCCCGGGGCCGCGGGTGAAGGGGAAGGAGAAGCGCCGGAAACTCGCCCAATTCGAGAACTTCCGGGGAAAGTTGCGCGGCGACGAGGGCCGCCTGCAGGGGATAGACCGCACCGCGTGCCGGGTCGCGGCAGGCGGCTTCTTGTAGGGTGAGAAGGAAGGACGCGAGCATGGACATCCCCTTTTCTCCTTAATCTACCAGTATCTACCAGTAGGCGTACGGCAAACGAGCTGTCCCACCTTCTCCCGTTTTCCACGGAACGGGAGGTGGACGGGCACCGCGCATCTCCCTATCCTACCACGAAAAGGGCGACAAAAAAGGAGGGCACCCCTTGGGGTGCCCTCCTGATGCGGAAAATGGGTCAGGCGAGGGATTTCTTCGAGAGGTACCAGTCGACGACTTCGAGGCCCGGCTCCTTCACGCGCTTTTCTGCGTCTTGCTGCGTCCGGGGCGGAGGTACGATGACCTTTTCCCCGGGACGCCAGTTTGCCGGAATTGCCACGCCGTGCTTCGTCGCCACCTGCAGGGCGTCGACGATGCGAAGGACCTCATCCGTGTTGCGCCCGATTTCCTGCGGGTAGTAGAGGATGAGGCGCACGATCTGGTCGGGGTCGATGACGAAGAGGGCGCGTACGGCGCTGGTTGAGGACTGGGCGGGCATGATCATCCCGTAGGCCTTGGCGACCTTCATGTCGAGGTCGGCGATGATCGGGAACTCGATCTTCACCCCGAGCTTTTCTTCGATGTTCCGCACCCAGGCGATGTGCGAGTAGAGGCTGTCGATGCTGAGGCCCAAAAGCTCGACGTTCCGCTTCTTGAGCTCGGCGTAGAGGTTTTGGAGCGCCACGAACTCCGTCGTGCACACGGGCGTGAAGTCCGCCGGGTGGGAGAAGAGGATGAGCCACTTCCCCTTGTAGTCGTCGAGGGACTTTCGGCCGTGAGAGGTCACGGCGTCGAAATAGGGGGCCTTTTCGCCAATCCGCGGAAGCGAGGGAGCCACTTCTCCCTGGACCTGAACCTGAGCTTCCTGTGTCATTGAAATCCCTCCATTGTTGGATTGAGACGAATTATCGTCTCTAAGGAAGAGAATACCACAACGCTCCGCTTCCGTCAAGGGGAAAGGAGTTTCCCACCGAGGATAGAATCCCCCTCCGGCGTGCGGGTATGCGCCTGACCCGCGGGGCAAAGTTGCGCGACGGGGAGCGGGAGGTGGGGGAAGGCGGCGTTTGGAGCTCAGGAGGGAGGCGAGAACGGGCACGGGAATCCTCCCGTCCGCATCTCCATGCGCGCGAGGAGTTTCCTTCCGAAGGCGGGGTTCGTAAGCGGCGGCGTGGGCGCGGGAAGGCAGCCGCTCGTGAAAGTAGCTCCCCGTCAGGAGTCGCCGGTCTGCGAGGAAGACGGCCCTTTGCTCTTGTTTCGAGGGGAAATTACCCGGAGCTGGCTTCGGCGGTAGTGGGGGCCGAAGATCACGGCCTTCTTGGCGTTGGGGTAGATGGCTTCCAGGTGGGCGAAGAAGAGCGTCGTCCAGACGTAGGCCATGACGTGCAGGCGTTCGGAGTAGTCCTCGTAGCGGTCCGGGCCCTCCTCCCCGTAGGCGCGCATGAACTCCCCGAGCGGCGTCTTGAGGGGGAAGCGCGGTTCGAAGCTTCTCTTTACCGCACGGTACGCAGCCTCGTTCATCTGGTGGATCGGTTCGGCGATGACTTCCTCGAGCGTCTCCAGGGCGGCGAGGAAAAAGGTGTTCTTCGCGTCTTCCCAGAAGGCCTCGCCCTGGGCAGGGGAGATGGATTCCCACCAGGCGTTCTGCATGATGTCGTAGAGGGCGTCGAGGACGTAGTTCTCGATTTGCTCTTCCTCCGTGCGCCCGTAGTGCTCGGGGTGTTCCCGCGTCACTTCGAAGAGGTCGGGCCAGACGGAGTAGTGTACTTCGAGGTCGTCGAGCATCTGCCAAAACGCGTCGACGATCCACTGTTCGAACTGTTCGTCCCAGGGCATCGCATCCTCGGCTCGGGTAGAGGAGCCGAGCGTTCACCTCCTTCCTCAGCCCCGACGGAGCTTACGCCCCGCGCGTCGGCGATTTCGGCTCTACGAGGAGGAATTCCGCGTCTTCCCGGGCGAAGATCGTCGTCTCCCCCAACGTCGCCGGGAGGAAGAGCGTCGTACCCTTCCGCAAGAATTCCCTTCCGACGGGCGCGCCGTCTGCATCGACGCTTGCCTCGCCTTCCACGCCTACGAGGACGAGCGGGCAACGTCGGCTGGCCGGCGCGAGGGAGAGACGTTCGCCCCGCGGGAGCGCGAAGCGCGAGGCGAAGAAGTAAGGCGTGTCTATGTCTCCCTCGCGGACGTCCGGGATTTTGCCGGCCGCATCGAAGCGGAGGACGTCCGCGGCTTTTTCCACGTGAAGTTCGCGCGCCTTACCGGTTGCGGAGTCGATGCGGTCCCAGTCGTAGATGCGGTAGGTGACGTCCGATGCTTCTTGGATCTCCACGACAACCGTATCTGCGAGGAGCGCATGTACGGTTCCTGCGGGGATGTACAGGAAGGTTTTGGGGCGAACGGCGGCCACGAGGAGGTAATCGCGCACGCGTCCCTCGCGTACGGCCCGGAAGTATGTGTCGCGGTCGGGAAACCGATGTCCCGCAAGTACGGTACCTGCGGAATTCGTGCGGAGGAAGTACCACGCCTCGCTCTTTCCGAGGTCCCCCTCGTGCTCGAGGGCATAGGCGTCGTCCGGGTGAACTTGAACGGAGAGGTCCTCCGCCGCTTCGATGAATTTCACGAGGAGCGGGAAGCGCCCGTCGGGTCCGGGCGACGTGCAGGCGCCAAAGGCGGCGTGGGGAAAATCGCGGGCAAATTCTCGCAGGGTTCGCCCCGCCAACGGACCGTCGACGATGCGGCTCGCATGGGTGGGGTGATCGGAGAGAATCCACGCCTCGCCCACGAGGTTTTTTCCGTTTCCCCGTCTGGGAGCGCCGGGAAAGAGCCGGGCGAGCGACGTCCCTCCCCAAGGGCGTTCGACGAGAAGGGGTTCGAGGCGGAGCGGATACGCTTCCACGTTCAGGGAAAATCCCCCCTCTACGCGTTCATTGTACCATGTTTTCGGTGGCGCGCGGAGATGGCCTGCGCCCCTTGTCCTCTACCCCCCGCGCCAAACTCCACGCGACGCCCGACGTACGCGCCGGGGCGTGGACGGTAGGGGTGGACCCCGCGGCGAAGGCGAACGTTGTGGGCGGGCAGAGGACGGAAGCGCGTCTGCCTTCAGCCTTTGCCGGCGACGGTTCGTATCCGCAGAGGACGTGCGACGTACGGTGTGCTATAGTGGGGGTGGGAGACGTGGAAAAGGGGGTGAAGGGAATCGGGGCGATGCGTCCGAAGCAGAGAGGAGGGGCGGGTACGCGCGCACTTCGGCTGCAAAAAGGCGTGCGGCGCGCAACCGTGCTCGCCCTTCTCCTTGCGGCCTGGCTTGCGGCGTTCGGCTTGCCCGTGGGAGCCTCTTCTTCGAAGCCTACGGGTACCCCGGAACTTGCCGCAGCTTCCGACACGACGCCCTACGTCCTCCTTCGCGTTCGTTCGCCCATCGTCCCGCCGATCGCCGACTACGTGCGCCGCGGCCTCGAGATCGCCCAGCGAGAAGGTGCGTCCTTTGTCCTCCTCGAGCTTTCCACCCCGGGCGGGCTCGCGTCGAGCGCCCAGGAGATCGTCGAGGCGATTCTCGAAAGCTCCGTCCCCGTGGTCGTTTACGTGACGCCCTCCGGCACGTACGCCGCTTCAGCGGGCGCGTTCATCACCTTGTCGGCCCACGTGGCGGCCATGGCGCCGGGGACGCGCATCGGCGCCGCCCATCCCGTCACCGTCGGCGGGGACGGAGGCGACGAAGTCGTGCAGAGCAAGGTCACGGAAGACGCCGCGGCCTGGATGCGGAGCATCGCCGCCCTTCGGGACCGCAACGTGGAGGCGGCAGAGCGCGCCGTGACGGAAAGCCGCTCCTACACGGCGGAAGAGGCGCGCGAACTCCACCTCATAGACATCGTCGCGGCAAACCGCGAAAGCCTCCTCCAAGAGCTCGACGGGCGCCAAGTCGTGACGACCGCGGGCCCGGTGGTCCTGCACACGCGCCCCGCGGTACCCCGAGAATTCGGCCTCTCCCTCGCCGAACAGATCCTCCTCGCCCTTTCCAACCCGGATATCGCCTACCTCCTCATGAGCTTGGGGATGCTCGGTCTCCTCGTGGAGCTCTACAATCCGGGCGCGATCTTCCCCGGCGTCCTCGGCGGACTTTCCCTCATCCTGGGTCTTTACGGCCTGGGGACCTTGGAGGCCCGCTGGAGCGCCCTCGCCCTCGTCCTCCTCGGCCTTCTCTTCTTCGCCCTCGAGCTCTTTGTCCCCTCCCACGGGTTGTTGGCCGTAGGCGGGGTGCTGGCCTTTGCCCTCGGCTCTCTCTTCCTCTTCGCTCCGGGGATTCCCTCCTCCCCGCGCCCGGGTTCGGGGGTCGTCTTCGGCACGATCCTCGCCTTTGCGTCGGTCGCGGCATTGCTCGTGACGGCCGCCGTGCGCGGGGCGCGCCGTCGCGTGGTCACGGGGCGAGAGGGGCTCATCGGCCGGGAGGCCGTCGTGACGAGCGATCTCGACCCCGTCGGCGAGGTCTTTCTCGAAGGCGAGCACTGGCGGGCCGTCGCCGATCGCCCGGTGCGCAAGGGCGGGGTCGTCCGCGTCGTGTCCGTCGAAGGACTCACCTTGCGCGTGACCGCGGAGGAGAAGGAAACGCCCCAAGAAGCCGCAACGAAGTCGGCGGGAGGGTCGAGCGGCCCCACAACGGAAGTTCCGCGCGCCTGAGTTTCGTGTAGGTTCCCGATGCCGGTAAGCTAAGGAGGGAATGCCGTGGCGGAGTTACTCGCCTCTACGTTTTTCCTCTTCCTTTTCCTCGCCGTCATCTTCCTCCTCATGGGGCTTCGCATCGTGTCGGAGTACGACCGCCTCGTCGTCTTCCGCCTGGGGCGCTACGTAGGCGAACGCGGCCCGGGGATCGTGTACATCGTCCCTTTCATCGAGCGGGCGGAGAAGGTCGACACGCGGGTGATCACGCTCGAGGTCCCCACGCAGGAGACGCTCACCCGCGACAACATCCCGATCAAGGTGAACGCCGTCGTCTACTACCGGATCATCAATCCCGGTCGGGCGGTCGTCATGGTCATGGACCCGCACCACGCCACGTTTCAGCTCGCCCAGACGACCCTCCGGAGCGTCGTCGGGCAGTCGGACCTCGACGAGCTCCTCGCCCACCGCGAGGCGGTGAACTCGCGGCTGAGGGAGATCATCGACGAGGGAACGGAGCCTTGGGGGGTCAAGGTGAGCACGGTGGAGATTCGAGACATCGAGCTCCCCGCGGGCATGCAGCGGGCGATTGCCGCCCAGGCGGAAGCCGAACGCGAACGCCGCGCCAAGATCATCCTCGCCGACGGGGAATACCAGGCGGCCAACCGCCTCGTGGACGCCGCCCGCCTCATCTCCCAAGATCCGAATGCGATTACCCTGCGGTATTTGCAGACCTTGCGAGAGATCGCTTCCGAGCGGAGCACGGTGATCGTCTTTCCCATCAACCTCGAAGCGGCGCTTCAAGGAATCTTGGGGCAGATGCGCTCCGCTTCCTCGCCGCCTTCGGCGCCGGCGGAAGGGGAGCCCCCGATTCGACCGGAATGAAGGGGATAGGGGCGAACCCCTCCTTTCCCCAGAGGTGCCCGCCTCCGAAGGGCGACGGCGGAGCCGGGAGTCGACGTCGACTCCCGGCTCTTCGGTCTTCCCTAGGTCGTCGTTCCTTCCTCGTCGAGGTAGAACACGTCGTCGTCGATCGGTTCGTTCCAGCGCACAAACCCCGGAAGGACTTCGATGCGGTACCAGGCCGAGCGGTACCAAATATCCCGCGGGGGGTGGGCGACGGGGGCGATCTGCGCCGCCCGCGTGCGCGGGTGATAGTCCCAGTTCGTGTAGTGGTTGAAGTTTTGCAAGATGTCCGTGATCACGACGCCGAATTCGCCGGTGAGGAGGCGCTGGAATTCCCGCCATTTGTAGACGGAGGCGTCCCGCAGCGTGAGCCCGAAGTAGCCCACAGCCCCCTCCTCCCGCAGGGCGGCGATCCCGCGGCCGATGAAGGCGCGGAAGGAAGCGAGGGTTTCCGGGGGATCGGAGACGAAGACGTCGAAGGCGCCGAGGAGCTCTTCGGGTAGAGGGTTTCTCAGGTCGAAGACCCGCGCCTCCGCGTTGTCGATCCCGAGCTCGCGGAAGGCGCGGTTGTCGAAATCGACGAGCCTGGCATCGATGTCGAGGACGAGCACGCGGCGCGCCTTGCGCGTGAGCGCGATGGCGAGCCCCGTGAGGTCGTCTTCCGCGCCGAGGACGAGGATGTCCTTCCCCCAGAGGTCGCCGTTTTGTTCGAGGAAGAGGACGCGCGACACGGTCGTCTCCGGGGTCACGGAGCCCTGGTCGAAGTCTTGAATGGCCGGAGGTCGGCCTGCGCTCACGCGGAGAAATTCGCGATAGAGCTCCTTATCCGCGGTAAACGGGATTCCCCGGCCTTCGCACGCGGGGCACAGGTGGGAGGTGTAAGGGGGGACGTTTTGGGTTTCGAGCCACGCGAGCCCTGCGGGAGTCCATCGGAGGCGGTCTTCTTCGACGGCGAGGTACCCGTCTTCCCGGAGAACCTCGACGATGGCCGCTGCCGCCGGCACGGGCAGATCCGCGCGGTCGACGAACACCCAAAAGTCCTCCGTACTCCTGAGGGCCGTGAGGGCCTTTTCCACGTTTTTGCGGTAGAGGCGAACGCCTCCCCGTTCCTGGGCGCGCGTTGCAAGTTGCGACAGGGGATCCACGCTTTCACCTACCTCGCACGAAATGGGTCTACCGCCGTGCGGCGGCGACCCTATGATAGCACGTGGGGGACTTCGCTTCACCTATTTGGCACGGACGGCGCGGAAGGATTTCACCCGGCGGAGGCGAAGGGAGTTCGTGTGCGGTTTTTCCGCGTCCTCGGCTTTTGTGCCGATTCGGGAGGCGATCTCGTTGGCCGAACCCTTTTCGCGGCCGGGACGGGACAACGTGCGCCGTTAGCTTTCGGCGCCCCCGGTTCCTAAGGGAGTCTGAGCCACGTCGTCCTTTCGTTCGCGGCGTTCGAGGCGGAGGTCTACCCGGTCCCCCTCGCGTACGGGGTCTTCCGGTTCGGCCGGAAGGCCGTTTTTTTCGATGCGGATGCGGAACCCCGCCGGCGGCCGGGGGAGTTCCGAAAAGACTGCGGAGAGGGCCGCTCCTACCGTGGGTTCGGGAAGCGGTTCCTCCACCCGCGCAAGAAGCACGCCCGGTTCTACGGGCGTCTCGCGGGTAAAGGTGCGCCCGTCGGGGGTGCGCCAAACCCGACGGAGGCGGGGGAGGCGGACCGAACGCCCCTGCACGTACACGAGCGTCGTCGGTACCTCTCCCTCTCCGGGCACGAGGAGTTCCTCTAGCGGAGGGTGGACGGGCGGGATGGGGGAGAGGAAGAGCCGCATCCCGCGCCCGAGAGGTGCGTGGGGAGGGAGCTCACGCCGCCCTTCCGGGCCTTCTTCCCACACGCGAACCGCCCGGCGGACCCAGCGGACGGCGCGGCCGTCCACCACGGCCGTGTGTTCTTCCCACCACGGTTCGGGCGCCCCGAGAGACTCGAGGAGGTCTCCGACGGTTGTCAGGGGGCGAACGAGGACTTCGTCTCCGTCGTGGAGGAAGTCCTCGGGCGAGAGGCGCTCCCCCCGGCGAAACACCAGAGGAGGCAGAAGCCGGAAGGCCCCGTTCAAGACGAGGGGGACGTAGTCTTGGGCGCGGAGGAGGTCCCGCACGGCGAGCTGCCTGGGTCGTCCGGGTGCCCCTCGACGGACGGTAATTCGGTCGCCCGCGGCTACGGGGGTGTCCGGGGTAACGCGTTCCCCCTTCCGTTCGAGGGTCGGTGGGCTCCCCAACTCCCCGGGGAAGGTACGAACTTCGCCGTTCACGCGTACGCTCACGCCGGCACCGGGAGGACCGTAGGCGTCCCGAGGGCCGAGCCCTGCGGCGAGCAGGGCGTCGGCGACGGTGGGGGTCCGGAAGCTGAGGACGACGGCCGGCCGCTCGTTTACCCACACGCCCGTCGCCCGAAGAGTTGCGTCTTCCTCCGCGAGGCCGATGGCGTATGGGGTGACCGTCTCGGGGCCTGCGGGGTCGTCTGCGGCGAGGGCGAGGCGGCGAATCCCCCGCGCGTCGCGGCGAACGATCCGCTCTTGGGGAAGGCCGAGGCGGTCCGCGAGCATTCGGGGCCAGTCGGGGATGTGCGAGGTGCCCCCTACAAGGAAGATCCCCTGAGGGCGTACGGCCTCCGGTGCGAGGAGTTCGGCGAGGGCGTCTGCAATTCGGGCCAGGGTGGGCCGAAGGATCTCGCGCACTTCCGCTACGCGGATTTTCCGCCCCCGGCCCAGGGCGTCTTCGAAGGAGAGGAGGTCTTCCGCCGCCGCGCCGTTTCCGTAGGCTTCCCGTTTTACGCGCTCCGCTTCGTCGATTCCCGCGAAAAGTTCGCGCGCCAAAGCCTCCGTGAGCTCGTCGCCCGCCAGGGGGAGCATGCGGTAGGCGACGATCTTCCCTTCGCGGACGATCGCCACGTCGCTCGTTCCCGCCCCCATGTCCACGAGGGCGAGGTCGAGGTGACGGAGCTCGGAAGGGACGACGGCGTGGAGGGCGGCGAGGGGCTCGAGGGTGATCGAGTGGGGTTCGAGACCCGCGCGCTCCACGGTCGCCAGAAGGCCGTCGAGGACCGACCGCGGGAGGAAGGTGGCGAGGACTTCCCCCTCCGCGACGAAGCCGCTTTGTCCCGCGAGGGAAGGGTACTCCTCGCCGTCGAGGACGAAGCGCACGACCTCGTAGCCCACGAGGGTCGCGCCCTTCGGCGCTTCGCTCCGGGCGTTTTCCAAAGCTTCCCAGACCAGACGCGAGGCGTCTTGCTCGGCGAATCGGCGGCGGGTGCCGTGCACTTCCCGCGCGCGCCCGTGGGCCGTGGTGAGCGCGCGTCCCGCCGCCGCCAGGCGTACGGGCGGGAGGCGGGGCACGTCCGCCGAAGCCAAGAGGGCGTCTACGACGCGGCGGACGGTATCTGCGGCGCGTGCCGCGTCGAGGACCTGCCCGTCGCGCATCGCCCCGTGGACGTGGGCGGCTTCCGCCCAGGCGATCGGCCGAAACACCCGCTTTCCGTCTCCCTTGTCTTGGTCGACCTCTTCGAGAAGTACGCCAACGACGTTTTGCGTCCCGATGTCGAGCGCGAAGCGCATCGTCCGGTCCTCTCCGATGCCGAGATTTGGCGCTGCGGAGCGGGGAATGGGCGCGACTTCACCCTCGCCTCGGCCTGGGCGTGCGAATCGCAAACCCTGAGCCGTGACAGGGATGGCGAGCCGTGCTATAATAGCCAACAACAGGGGCTACTTTACCCCTTAAAAGCATCAATACGTAAAAGCGCGAAAACAAGGGTTCCCGCAAGGCAGGTAGTGCCGAGGAAAGGGGACCGGGAGGGTGGGGGAGTTGGGTTCTCGCGAAACCGAGGAGCAGACAGCGGAGCGCACCCTTCAGGCGTTGCGCGAGGAACTCGACGAGATCAACGCAGAGATCCTCCGCTGGCTTAGCCGTCGTGCGGAAGTGGTGCTCGAGATCGGGCGCCTCAAGCTCCGACAGGGGATCAACCGTTTCGACCCCGTGCGCGAAAAGGAGATGCTCGACCGCCTTGCGGCGATGAACCCCGGTCCTTTCGATGATACCACGATTCGCCACATCTTCAAGACGATCTTCGCCGCCTCGCTTCAGCTGCAAAAGAAAGAAGAAGAAGCCTCGCTCCTCGTGAGCCGGAAGCGGCACCCCGAGGGAACGGTCGTCGAAGTGGGCCCCGTGCGCATCGGCGCCGGCGTGCCGGCGGTGGTCGCCGGTCCCTGTTCCGTGGAATCTTACGAGCAGACCCGGGCGGTAGCCGAGGCCCTCCGGGAAGAAGGGCTCACGCTCCTCCGGGGCGGGGCGTTTAAGCCACGTACCTCGCCGTACGACTTCCAGGGGCTCGGTTTCGAAGGGCTGAGGATCCTCCGCGAGGTAGCCGACGAGTTCGGCCTCAAGGTCGTGAGCGAGATCCTCGCGCCGGAAGATCTGGAGACGGCCCTTCCCTTCGTCGACGTCGTCCAGATCGGAGCGCGCAACATGCAGAACTTCGCCCTCCTCAAGGCGGCGGGACACATCGATCGTCCGGTTCTCCTCAAGCGGGGGCTTTCGGCGACGATCGAGGAGTTCAAGTACGCCGCGGAGTACATCCTCGCCCACGGAAACCCGAACGTGATCCTCTGCGAGCGCGGAATCCGCACCTTCGAACGGGCGACGCGCAACACCCTGGATATCTCCGCCGTCCCCATTCTCAAGGCGGAAACGCATCTGCCCGTGTGCGTAGACGTCACCCACGCCGCAGGTCGGCGGGACATCCTCCTTCCCTTGGCCAAGGCGGCCCTCGCCGCGGGGGCCGACGCCCTCATGATCGAGGTCCATCCGCAGCCGGAGGTCGCCCTGTCCGACGCCCAGCAGCAGGTGAACGTCTCCGATTTCCGCGCGTGGCTTGGAGAGCTCCGCCGCATGTTCGGTGCAGTCGTGTAGGGAATCGGGGTGACGCCGCAGGTGCGGAAACGCGCCCACGGCTTTTCCAAAGCCGGCTGCGGACGGACGGTGAAGGGAAGGCTATCGCACCCGAAGGTACGCCCGATGTCCGCGGAGGGAAATCGGGCGTTTTTTCTTGTGTTTTTTTCTCGTACGGAGGTCTTCCGCCTGCGCGTCGTGGACAAGGCCCCTCCTCGTCCCTTCTTGAAAATCTATGAAAAAATATCCGCAACCTATTGAAAGCCCGTTCGAGCTCTGGTAGAATGTTCGTGAGATCGTTTTCAAAGTGCAGGCCGCCGGGAGGGGATGGCCATGTCGGTAACGATTTACGACGTAGCGAAGCGTGCAGGCGTTTCCATGGCCACGGTGTCCCGGGTGATCAACGGGAGCCCCAACGTACGCCCCGCCACGCGGAAGAAGGTGCTCAAGGTCATCGAAGAGCTAGGTTACCGCCCCAACGCCGTCGCCCGCGGGCTCGCAAGCCGCCGGACGACGACGATCGGCGTGATTTTGCCGGACATCTCGAGCGTCTTCTTTGCCGAGCTTGCCCGCGGCATCGAAGACATCGCCAACATGTACGACTACGACATCATCATCTCCAGTTCGGACGCCAACCGGGACAAGGAGCTCTCGCTCATCGGGAGCATGCTCGAGCGCCAGGTGGAGGGGATTCTCTTCCTCGGTGGCCATTTGGATGACGCCCACCGCCGCCTGTTCAAGACCGCCAACGTTCCGGTCGTCCTCGTCGCCACGGAAGATCCGGAGCGAGAGTTCGCTTCCGTGCGCATCGACCTGCGACGCGCCGCCTACGACGCCGTACGCTTCCTCCTCGAGCGCGGGCACGAGCGCGTCGCCTTCCTCACGGATCCCCTTCACGCCCCCATGGCGCGCGCCCGCTACGCCGGGTACGTGGAGGCTCTGGCCGAACAAGGGCGGCGCGTAGAGGAGCACCTCGTCGTGGAGACGCACCCGTACTACGAGCGCGCCCTCAAGGCGATGGCTACCCTCCTCGCTCTCCCGTCGGAAAAACGGCCTACGGCGATCTTCGCCGCGAGCGACGAGCTCGCCATCGCCGCCGTGCACGCCGTACAGGACGCCGACCTTTCCGTGCCCGACGACGTGGAAGTCGTCGGCTTCGACAACACGCGCATCGCCCAGATGGTCCGCCCGATGCTCACCTCCGTCGTGCAGCCCATGTACGACCTGGGAGCCGTCGCCATGCGGCTTCTCACGAAGTTCATCCGGCAGGAACCGGTGGAGTCGCGGGACGTCGTTCTTCCCCATCGCATCGAGTTCCGCGCCTCTACGCGCCCGCGCGTGGGGACGCCGTAGGCGTTCTCCGCCGGATGCACGGATGAAAGGGCCCCAGAACTCCATACCCCGGATGCTCCGGATAAAAAGGAGGAACCTCGCGTGCGCATCGGAATTCTCGCCGCGTTGCGCGAAGAATTTCTGCCGCTCGTCGCCCGCTTGGAGGACGTGCGCGAAGGGGAAGCCGCCCGCCGGCCCGTCGTCCACGGCCGCCTCGGAGGACAGGAGGTCACCCTCATCGCCGCCGGCGTGGGCAAGGTGAACGCGGCGATGGCCGCGCAAATCCTCATCGATCGGTACGCCGTTTCCGCCCTCTACCTCACCGGCGTAGCCGGCGGCGCCGCCCCGGGGCTTCGTCCCGGCGACGTGGTCGTCGCGGACGAAGTCCTCCAGCACGACGTGGATTCCACGCCGCTGGGGTTTGCGCCGGGGGAAATCCCCTTTGCCGATCGGTGGATCTTTTCCACCGACGAACGGCTGCGCGCTCGCCTTCTTTGGGCGGCGGAAGCCGTGACCGGGAAGCCGCCCCTCGTCGGGCGCATCGTTTCCGGCGACCGTTTCATCGCCGACCGGGAGGAGGTCGTCCGCCTTCGGGAGCGGTTTCGCGCCGCGGCCGTGGAGATGGAGGGAGGAGCCCTCGGGCAGGTGGCGTGGGCCAACGGGGTGCCCTTTGCCGTCTTGCGCACCGTGAGCGATACGGCGGACGGAGAGGCGCCGCGGGACTTTTCCGCTTTTTTGGCCGAGTCGGCCGAGAGGGCCGCGTCCATCCTCGTGCGCGCGATCGCGGGGTGACGCCGTTCCGCGCCCTCGTAGAGACGGGGGCGTGGCGCGGGGAAACGGAGCTCGCCGACGCTTACGCCCGTTCCATGCACTACCCCGTCCCTTTACGTTTTTTCCGCGGCGCGAAAGATCTAAGTTCGAGGTTCAAGGACGTTCCACGAACGCCGCCAAAATTTTGCGGAGATCGTGGGGCGTGGGGACGGTGTAGGTGGCGTGGGAGGGCTTTGCCCCTACGCGCACCGTTATCGCCGTCTCGGGAAGGGCGCGAAAGAGATCTTCGTCTGTGACATCGTCGCCGGCGGCGAAGACAAAGCTCTGATCGCGTAAGAAACGTCGGGCGGCGCTCCCCTTGGTCATTCCTGCCGGGCGCACCTCTACGACTTTGTGTCCGGAGAGGACGTGGAGCGGGGAATTTGCCGTGAGCTGTACGAGTTCGTCCACGAGCTCGGGTACGATCACCGCCGCCATTTCGGGGTCGGCCTTGCGGTAGTGGAAGGCGATGGAGAACGTCTTTTCCTCGAGGAAGGCCTGGGGCAGGCGGTCGACGTAGAATTCGAGCACGCCCCTGAGCCTTTCGAGCTCCTCTGGAACTCCCTCTGCTGCCTGTTCCCACGTCCCTTCCACCGTCCGAATCCAGAGCCCGTGTTCGGCGACGAGGGCGATGGGAAGTTGACCTAACCAACGCTCGAGATCCGCGCGGCTGCGTCCGGAGATCACGACGACTTCGCTTTTACGCGGGCGGGCGAGAGAGGCGAGGAGTTTGAGGAGCTCGGGATCAGGCGCAGCGAGGGAAGGATCGCGAACGAGCGGGACGAGCGTGCCGTCGTAGTCGAGGAAGAAGATGGCGTCTTGGGCTTTCCGGTACTCAGCGCGGAAGGCCGCCACAAGAGGTTCGGTCACGACTCGCGTCCGGAGCTCGATACGCCGTCCGGACACCTCGGCGAGGGCGCGGAGGAAATCTTCCCCCCAGCGCCTCGCATCGTAGCGGCGAATTCGCTCGCGCATCGCCGCAAGGCGGCGGCGCTTCTCGTCTTCAGGGAGATCGAGGGCAATGGCGAGAGCGCGGGCGAGTTCTTCGGGGGAGTTTGGGTTCACGAGGAACGCTTCTCCGAGTTCACGGGCGCTCCCCGCAAACTCGGAGAGGATGAGGGTCCCGGAAAGGTCTGAGCGCGTCGCCACGAATTCCTTGGCGACGAGGTTCATGCCGTCCTTGAGCGGCGTCACGAGGACGGCGTCCGCGGTGCGGTAGGACGCACAGAGTTCGGGGAAGGACAGGTTCCGGTAGTAGTAGTGGACGGGGATGCGTCCGTGGGAGCTGAAGCGGCCGTTGATTTCCCCGACCTTCCGTTCGATTTCCTCTTTCATCTCCCGGTAACGAGGTACCTGTTCCCGCGAGGGCACGACGACGAGCATAAAGAGGACGTTCTCGCGCGTTTCCGGGTGCGCTTCCAGAAAGCGTTCGAAGGCGAGGAGACGACCGAATATTCCCTTTGTATAGTCGAGGCGGTCGGCGGAAAAGACAACCTTGCGCCCGAGTGCCGCTTCCCGGAGCTTCTTTTCTTCCGCCTGTACCTCGGGAAGTTCCCCGCATGTATTCCAGCGCGCGAAATCCACGCCCAAGGGAAACGTGTCCACGCGCACGACGCGGTCCTCGAGGACGACGTACTGCATGTCGTGTTCGAACCCCAGGGCTCGGGTTACCGCCCGCATGAAGTTTTGCGTGTACTCGTAGGTATGAAAGCCTATGAGGTCGGCCCCTAGGAGGTGGCCGAGGATCTCCCGCGCCCAAGGGAGAAGGAGGAAGACTTCCGGTGCGGGGAAGGGAATGTGAAGGAAGAAGCCTATGCGGAGAGCCGGGCGCTCCCTTCGGAGGATGCCCGGAACGAGCATGAGTTGGTAGTCGTGGATCCAGACGATGTCGTCGTCCTCGAGGACCTCGAGCGCCGCCCGGGCGAATTTTTCGTTTACGCGCACGTACCCTTTCCAATGTTCTTGGGAAAAGCTCGCCCAGCAGGGAAAGGAGTGGAGAAGCGGCCAGAGGGTGTCGTTGGAAAAACCGTGGTAAAAGGTCTCTACCTCTTCTGCGTCGAGAAATACGGGAAGTGCCTGGTGATTGGCGAGCACCTCTCGCAGTTTTGGATCGTTGTTCTCCTCGTTTCCCGGCCAGCCGATCCACAGGTACTCGTCTTTCTGAAGTCCGGCGGCGCGGAAAAACGAGAGAAGGCCGGACACGAGGCCGCCCGGGCTCAGCTCGAGCGATCGGTCCGGCCGCACGCGGTAGGGAAGGCGGTTGGCGACGATCACGAGCTTCACCGGAAGGTCCTCCTCTCGTATTCAAGGGCAGACCGGGAAGAGTTACATCCGATGGCGGAGGTGATGGAGGAGCTGGGCTACCGTACGGCGGTTGCGTTCGGCGATCGACTCGGCCCGCGGGTTTCGGGGAAACGGGGGATCGACGCCTACGGCGGGCGGTACGGGGTCGTGCAGGGCGTTCTTCCACCGCTCCACCCAGCCTTCGGGGATGGGGGTATGGGGGTCGAGGGGCCGTTCGGCCATGGCAGACCAGACCCACGCCCATGCCCGGGGGAAGACGCGGAAGTCGTAGCCGCCGCTCGAAAGGGCAATCCAGCGGCCGTGGGCGTACGTGTGGGCGAGTTCGTGGAGGAGTTTGGGAACTTCCGCGAAGGGGCGGATGCTCAAGGAGAGGTGCGTGAGGGGGTCGTAGAGGTGCGGGTCGGCGCCGTGGAGCGTGACGACGACGTCGGGGCGAAACACCTGAAAGACGAGGGGGACGACGGCGTGGACGACTTCGAGGTAGGAGTCGTCCTCCGTGTACGGCTCGAGGGGGACGTTCAGGGAAAGGCCGAAACCCTCCCCCTCGCCGAGCTCGTCCACGAAACCGGTGCCGGGGTAGAGGTAGCGCCCGGATTCGTGAAAGGAGAGGGTCATCACGCGAGCGTCGCGGTAGAAGATCGCCTGCACGCCGTCCCCGTGGTGGGCGTCGAGGTCGATGTAGAGCACGCGCATTCCGTAGTCCGAGGCGAGGAGGTGGATGAGGATGGCGGCGTCGTTGTAGAGGCAAAAGCCGGAGGCGTGATCCCGTTGGGCGTGGTGGAGGCCGCCGCCGAGGACGAAGGCGTGGACGAGTCGGCCTTCTGCTACGGCTTCTCCGGCGGCGAGCGCCCCTCCTGCGACCCAGGCGGCGGCGTCGTGCATGCCCGGGAAAGCCGGGACGTCCGCCGTGGCGAGTCCGTAGACGGGACTTGCGGCGTACGGATTTTCCGAGGCGCGGCGCACGTGCTCTACGTAGGCGGGGTCGTGCACGCGGAGGATATCCTCGTCGCGGGCTTTGCGCCCGGGGAGGATGTCTTCCGGACGGAGAATCCCGAGGGACTCCATGAAGTCTACGGCCGCCTCGATGCGTCGGCTCGTGAACGGATGTCCGTCGGGGAAGCTGTAGGCGAGGACTTCGGGGCGGTATACGAGCTTCACGTCGCTCATCTCTCGTCACCCGACGCGTCCTTCGTCTCCTCCTCCGGAACCCCCGGCGCCTCCGCGGCCTCTACGGGCCAGAGGAGCTGGATTCCCTCCTGCGGGCCGATTTCCCGCAGGCGCCGGAGCGCGGGGGTGGGGTCTATCGTCATCACCCGGAGCACGACGCGCCGTCTGCCGGGGTGTTCTGCGGGGTAGAGGATGAGGCTCGAGAGGGAGAGCCCGAGTTCCTTGAAGATCCCCGTCAGGTCGTGGACGGCGCCGATGCGGTCTTCGACTTCGACGTCGATCCGGCTCGAGGGGGTGTCTACGCGCAAGAGCTCCACGAGGGCCCGGAGGAGGTCGGTCGTCGTGACGATGCCCACGAGGTTCCCCATGTCCACCACGGGAAGGGCGCCGATCTTTTTCTTCACGAGGGTGAGGGCGGCTTCTTCGATCGGGTCGAGGGGGTGGGCGGTCTCGACGTCCTGGCTCATCACCGTAGAGACGGGGGCCTCGAGAAGGGCGAGGTCCTTTTCGTGAAAGATGAGCTTCGAGGGGCTTGCACCGCGGAGGTCGCGGTCGGTGACGATGCCCACGAGGCGCCCACCTTCGTCGACGACGGGCAGGTGGCGGATTCGGCGGTCGCGCATGAGCTCCCACGCTTCGCGAAGGGTGTCCGTGGCGCGCACGGTAAACACGGGGCGGCTCATGATTTCCCGAACGAGCAAGGCACGTCCCTCCCGACGGGCGAATTTCCCAACGGCGGCCGCGAGTGGCCGACACCTTTCAGTACAACGGGCGACGCATGAAGCGCACGCGGTCAAAACGCTCGATCGTTTCCATCGGCACGCGCGCGCCGATGCGGACCATGAGGGCGTTGGCGGGGTGGGCTACGATTTCCGGATCGTCGGTGGCCGCGGGGTACATCCCTACGCTCCGCATGAGGTTTTCCATCAGCTTGCGGTAGCCCCAAACGTCGAGCCCGGTGCGTTCGAGGTCCCAGTGCCAGTAGTACTCCGTCGTAAAGACGATGTACTCCTCCAGAGCTTCGTCGGCAAAGGCGACTTCGAGGATCGTTCGGGCCAGTCCGCGCCCGCGGTACGGCGGAGACACCTCTATGGCACCGAGCTCGAGGATCCGCGGGTCGCGGGCGAGGGCCCAGCGTTCGATCTCGTCCGGGGCGTGAAAGGTGGCGTAGCCTACGATGGTATCCCCTTCTTTGGCGACGATCACGCGCCCTTCCGGGAGGCCGGCAATTTCCACGAGGGCCTCCTTCTGGCGTTCGGGGGGACGGAAGGCGTCGAGCTCGGGGTGCATGCGGAGGGAGCGGAGTTCTTCCGGGGGGAGGGGTCCCTCGACGACGATCGGCGGACCGTGCTCCACGGGTATCACACGACGGTGGGGCGTCTTCCGGTGGAGGAAGGTTTCGACCATGGCAATTCCCCTCTATGCCGGCGGTGCGATCGCCGGATCCCCTTCGGACCTCTTGGCGGTGCCGGCGGGGTGTTTGTCCTCGGGCACGTGTATGCTATACTGTAAGAGTTTGAAGGCGCCAACACCACGGTTCTGGAGGTTTCCCCCATGAAGGTCGAGTTTACGCGCACCGGCCCGTACGCAGGCGTACTTACCGTAGAAGTCGAGGCCGATCGCTTCGATCGCGCACTGGAAGAAGCTTTCCGCCGCGTCATCCGCCACGTCGAGGTCCCGGGCTTTCGCCGCGGCAAAGTTCCCCGCTTCATCTTCGAGGCGCGTTACGGAGTTGAATCCTTGTACGAAGAAGCGTTGAACGTCCTTCTCCCCGAAGCGTACCGCGCAGCGGTCGAAGAGGCGGGCATTGTCCCCATAGAGGAACCCGAGATTGACGTCGAGTCCATCGGCAAGGGGCAGCCCCTGCGCTTCAAGGCGACGGTGACCGTGGAACCCGAGGCAGAGGTCGGTGACTACCGTTCGATCACGCTCGCGAAACCCGTCGTTTCCGTCGGCGAAGGGGAGGTCGAGCGGGAACTCGCCGCCATGCGCGAGCGCGTCGCCGTTCTTCGCCCGCTCGAAGGAGAGGAGGCGGTCGTTCGGGAAGGCGACGAGGTGGACCTCGCGTACCGCGTGTTCGTCCGGGAAGGCGAGGGTGAGGACGCTTCCGAGCACGAACTCGAGGACGCGAGGCGGGACGAGGTCACGGTGGAGGTCGTCCCGGAACGACTCCTTCCCGGCTTTGCCGAGGGACTCGTGGGAATGCGCGTCGGCGAAACAAAGGATATTTTCCTCACTCTACCTCAAGATTACCACGACGCTTCCTTGAGCGGCAAACCCGTCCGCCTTTCCGTACACGTCAAGGCCGTACGGCGCAAGGAGTATCCGCCGCTGGACGACGAGTTTGCCCGCGAAGTAAGCGATTTCGATACGTTGGAGGAACTTAAGGCCGACATCCGCGCGAAGCTCGAGGCGCGCGCCCGCGAGGCCAAGGAGCGCGAAGTTCGAGACGCGGTCGTCGCGAAGCTCGTCGACATCACGGAAGTTGAACTCCCGGAGTCGCTGGTTCGTCGCGAGGCGGAGGCAATCGTGGAGGAACTCGACAACGTCCTCCGCTCCATGGGAACGGACTTCGCGAAGTACCTCGAGGCCGTGAACAAAGACCGCGAAGCCGTCGTCCGGGAACACTGGGAAGAAGCACGCCGTCGCGTCGTCGGTCGTCTCGGCCTGCTCGCCGTTGCGCGCAAAGAGGGGATTGAGATCGACGAAGGGCGCTGGCAGGAAAAGCTCGCGGAGCTCGCCCGGGTCTACCGCACGACTCCCGAGGAGCTGGAGAGGGTGTTGCGGCGGGAAGGCGCCTACGAGGCGTTGCGCCGGAGCGTCCTCTTCGACCAGGTCGTCGATCGCCTCCTCTCGTACGTCACGTGGGTGGAGGAACCTTCCGTTCCTTCTGAAGGCGAGGACTCCGCATCCGCGGAGGGAAAAGGATCCGCTGCGGAGGAGAAGTGAACCTCGGGTCCCGCAGGCGCCCGCGTCGGCGGCGTACGTTCCGAAATCCGAGGCACATCGCCCGGGGTTTGCGGGGGAGCTTCTCCCCTTTCTTTTTTCTCCCGGCTTTGTGTAAACTGGAGGTGGCACCCGTACCGTCGAGACGCAGCTTACGGCCGCGGCGTCCGGCGGTGCGTAGAGCGCCCCTCGGGTGGAGAGAGTAAAGGGGCAAGAAGGGGGTTTTCGCGGTGCTCATTCCCATGGTGATCGAGCAGACGGCGCGGGGAGAACGGGCGTACGACATCTACTCGCGCCTTCTCAAAGACCGGATCATCGTCCTCGGCACACCCATCGACGATCACGTGGCGAACCTGATCGTCGCCCAACTCCTCTTCCTCGCTGCCGAGGATCCAGAAAAGGACATCTACCTGTACATCAACTCGCCGGGCGGCTCTGTGACGGCGGGGCTCGCCATCTACGATACGATGCAGTTCATCAAGCCGGACGTCTCCACGATCTGCATCGGCATGGCGGCGAGCATGGCCGCCGTGCTTCTCGCCGGCGGGGCAAAGGGGAAGCGCTACGCCCTGCCGAACAGCGAAATTCTCATCCACCAGCCTCTCGGCGGGGTCAGGGGGCAGGCTACGGACATCAAGATTCACGCGGATTGGATCCTCCGGACGCGCGAACGCCTGAACAAGATCCTCGCCTCGCACACCGGCCAACCCCTCGAGCGGATCGAGCAGGACACGGACCGCGACTTCTTCATGAGCGCGGAAGATGCCCGCGAGTACGGCATCATCGACGAAGTGATCGCGCACGCCACGTCGGTCACCCAATCCAAGTCGTGAAATCCCCCGGTTCGCGCGGCGGTTCGGAGAGCGCGTCGCCTCGACCTCGGCAGGGGACGGGGAGTCCTTTTCGAGCGGCCGGGTAAGTCTTTTCGGCAAGGGAGGTGGTCCACATGGCAAATCGCGGACCCGGCGGACCCGGAGGGCCGCACGAAGACGAGGTTCTCCGCTGCTCGTTCTGCGGGAAGACCCAGGACGAGGTGAAGAAGCTCATCGCCGGCCCCGGAGTCTACATCTGCGACGAGTGCGTCGCCATGATCAACGAAATCCTCGAGGAAGACATGCAAAACGAGCAGCACGAGGAGCTCAAGGAGCTTCCCAAGCCGCGGGAAATCGCCGCCTTCCTCGACCAATACGTGATCGGGCAGGACCTCGCGAAGAAGACGCTTTCCGTCGCCGTGTACAACCACTACAAGCGGATCTACACGAAGGGGAACAAGCGCCGGCGCAAGGACGACGTAGAGCTCCAGAAGGCGAACATCCTCCTCATGGGGCCTACGGGCAGCGGCAAGACGCTCCTCGCGGAAACGCTGGCCAAGTTCCTCAGAGTCCCCTTCGCCATTGCCGACGCCACGACGCTCACGGAGGCCGGGTACGTCGGAGAAGACGTGGAGAACATCCTCCTCCGCCTCATCCAGAACGCCGACTACGACGTGGAGCGTGCCCAGAAGGGCATCGTGTACATCGACGAGATCGACAAGATCGCCCGCAAGTCGGAAAACCCCTCCATCACCCGCGACGTGTCCGGCGAGGGTGTCCAGCAGGCGCTCCTCAAGATCCTCGAGGGCACCGTGGCGAACGTGCCGCCGCAGGGCGGGCGAAAGCACCCGCACCAGGAGTTCATCCAAATTGACACGACGAACATCCTCTTCATCGTAGGGGGCGCCTTCGAGGGCATCGAGCAGATCATCAAGCGCCGCCTCGGCGCCAAGGTGATCGGTTTCGGCGCGGAGATGCAGACGCAGAAGTTCGCGAAGCACGAGATCCTCCACAAGGTGATCCCCGAAGATCTGATCAAATTCGGGATGATCCCCGAGTTCGTGGGGCGCGTACCGGTGATCGCCACGCTGGACCCCCTGGACGAGGAGGCGCTCCGTCGGATCCTCACGGAACCCAAGAACGCCCTCGTGAAGCAGTACAAGAAGCTCTTCGAGATGGACGGAGTCGAACTCGAGTTTACCGAAGAGGCGCTCACGCTCATCGCCCGCGAGGCCCTCAAGCGGGAGACGGGAGCTCGTGGACTCCGTTCGATCCTCGAGAGCATCATGCTCGACATCATGTACGACGTCCCCTCGCGTTCGGACGTGGCCAAGGTCGTCGTCACTCCGGAGGCAGTCCTCCGCCTCGGTCCGCCGCTCCTCTACGGCAAGGACGGGCGGCTCCTCGTGAAGCGCGAGGAGACTGCCTGAGCGCCCGAGAAGTTCGATCGTGTAGAAGGTATACGGAAACGCCCCTCTGCCGATACTGGTGCTCGTACCGGTCGGATAAAGGGGGGCGTTTTCCCGTGCCCGACGTGTTCGGAAGCGGCAAATGGGGTGCGGACATGTTGGGGGCCGGGCACTTCGCCTGGGTTTCCCACGTTCCCTTTCCCCTCTTGGTTGTCGGCCTCTTTGTCGTCCCGATCGCCTTTTGGTGGCTTTTGGCCCGGATCTTCGCGCGGCGGCCCCGGGTCTCGTCGCCGTCCCCGTCGCCTGCGGACGTTCGTCCTTCGGACGAACTCAAAGACCTCGCGCGACTCAGGCAAATCTCGCTCACGGAACCCCTCATGGAAAAGACGCGCCCGCGTCGCCTCGAGGACATCGTGGGGCAGGACGACGCCATCCGCGCCCTGCGCGCGGCCCTCGCCGGTCCCCACCCGCAGCACGTGATCCTCTACGGCCCGCCCGGCGTGGGGAAGACGACCGCCGCGCGCCTCATCCTCGAAGAGGCGAAGCGCAACCCCCGTTCTCCTTTCCGCCCCGACGCCCCGTTCGTCGAAGTCGACGCAACTACCGCCCGCTTCGACGAACGGGGCATTGCGGATCCCCTCCTCGGGAGCGTGCACGACCCGATCTACCAGGGAGCCGGGCCGCTCGGGCAGGCGGGCATCCCGCAGCCCAAACCCGGCGCCGTGACCCGTGCCCACGGGGGAATCCTCTTCATCGACGAAATCGGCGAACTTCATCCGATTCAGCTCAACCGCTTGCTCAAGGTGCTCGAAGACCGCAAAGTTTTCTTCGAGAGCGCGTACTACAGCCCGAAAAACCCGCAGATTCCCGCGCACGTACACGACATCTTTCAAAACGGCCTGCCGGCCGATTTCCGCCTCGTGGGGGCGACGACGCGGCTTCCCGAGGAGCTCCCTCCCGCCCTTCGTTCGCGCTGTCTGGAGATCTACTTCCGTCCCCTTCGCCCCGAACATCTCGAAGAAATCGCAGGGCGAGCCGTACGGCGTCTTCGGATATCCGCCGAAGAGGAGGTCTACGCCCTCGTTCGCCGCTACGCCCAGACCGGACGAGATGCCGCGAACCTCGTGGAGCTGGCGGCGAGCCTGGCGGAAGTCGAAGGTCGAACTGCGATCACGCGCGAAGACGTCCTCTGGGTTGCGGAGGTGAGCCGGCTCACGCCGCGGCCCGAGGCGCCGCGGCGCGCGCAGGCGGAAGTCGGACGCGTACACGCCCTCGCCGTCGTAGGTCCCGGCGTGGGGCAGGTCCTCGCGTTGGAAGCCGTTGCCTGGCCGGCGGGGCCGGAAGGCGGTTCTCTACACCTCGCGGGGGCTTCGGAAGAGGAGACGTTGCGGGCGCCGCAGGGAAGTTTGCGGCGGCGGAGCCTGATTCTCGCCTCCGTCGAAAACGCCCTCGTCGTCCTCCGCCGCTTTGGGATCACCCCCGAACGGTATCACGTTCGGGTAAACGTTCCGGGCGGCATGCCGACGGACGGCCCTTCGGCCGGCCTCGCCCTCGTGCTTCTCCTGTACTCCGCCGTACGCCGTCTTCCCATTCCACCGGACGTGGCGGCGACGGGGGAGGTGAGCCTCACGGGCGAGGTTCTCCCCGTGGGCGGACTCAAGGCTAAAATCGACGCCGCCCTTGAAGCGGGCCTCGGCCGGGTGTTCGTTCCGTATGACACGGCGTTGCCCTTGCGCCGAGGGGTGATCCCCGTACGTCACGTGGCCGAGGCACTTCAGCTCATCTTCGGTGACGTGGAAGGCGTGGATTCCCGAACGACGTCCGGCGAGGGCCCCCACCGCGGCGCCCTTCCGGAAACCGGTTCGGCCTTTGGGGCCTGAGCGCGCGGGCACCCCGGCGCATCTTTGCGCCGGGGTGTTTCCTTCTCTAGAATGGGGGCGGAGGTGGTCGCCGTGCATCGGTGCGCCCGGATCTTGCCGTGAAGCCCAAATCGGTCGAATACGTCGGCGCGGCCTACACGCCGGAGCAACTGCTCCGGGACGTGCGGCCGCAGTTTGCCTTTATCGGCCGTTCTAACGTCGGCAAGTCTTCGCTCGTAAACGCCCTTCTCGGGAAGGATCTCTTCCGCACGAGCAAGACTCCCGGACGCACGCAAGCGGTGCACTACGTGCTCGTGGACGGGGCGTGGTACGTAGTCGACCTTCCGGGATACGGGTATGCCAAGCTCCCGCAGCGGGAACTCGTGCGCATCGCCGCCCTCACGGAAGCCTACTTTGCCGAACGCCCTCGGCTCACGTTCGTCCTTTTGGACGGGCGCGTTCCCCCCCAAGGGAAAGACGCGGAGACCTTTGCCTGGCTCCGAAGCCAAGGGTTGCCCTTTCGCGCGGTGGTGACCAAGGTCGACGCCCTTGCTCGGGCGGAGCGCGCGCAGGCGGGCCGCCGCTTCGTTCAGGCCTTCGCCCTTTCGGAGCCCCCCATCCTCACCTCTGCGCGGACGGGCGAGGGTCTCGGCGAGGTGTGGCGTGCGATCCGCGATGCCCTGCGGGGGAACGGCTGACCTCACCTGCGGCTCCTCCGCGCGGGCGCCCGCTCGAGGAGAAGGGAAAGGCCGGCGAGAAGCACGGCGTAGGCGAACGCGCGAACGCCGAGAAAGGAAAACACTGCGGGAAGGAGAAGCGCACCTCCCCACACGACGGCGGGGCGGTGTCCCGTCCGCGCAAAGGCGAAGAAGAGGGCGACCCCCACCGCTGCCGTCCCCCACGTCCAGAAGATCGTTCCGGCGTTGGCTGCGGGGAAAGCGGGAGGAAACCAGGACACTCCTCCGAACGTGAGGAGGACGAGGGCGGACGTGAGGTATGCTTCGCGCGCGCTCCCGGGAACGCGAAAGGCGAAGATGGCGAGCGCTCCCCCGACGAGGGGGAGGGCGAACCGCGCGTCCGCAGCCGCGAGGTTCGTCCACGGAGGAAGGAAGCGGAGGGGATCCGGCCAGAGGAGGAAGACAAGCCCGACGAAGAAGAGCACGAGCCCCAACACCGTTCGCGTGTGCAAGAAGGATGTCACCTCCCCGAGAGCGTCCGAAGCGCCGAGGAACTTTCGGGAGCGCGTGTTCGATAAAGTTTTTTTGTCGCGGTCGCCGATCCTCGCGGCACGTCTTATTCCGACGTGGGGATTTCCTCGGCGTTGCGCCCGTTTTCGCCTTCGGATTGCGGCGACCGGGGGAGGAGGGACGTGAGGAGGATCCCTCCGAGGATCAGGGCGCTGCCGATTCCCATGGACAGGGTAAACGGTTCGCCCGCCCAGAGCACACCGGCCAGCGCGGCGAACACCGGCTCCAGGGCGAAGATGAGGGCGACGTGGGACGGGGGCACGCGCCGTTGCGCGTGCGCCTGGGCCCAGAAGGCAAACGTCGTCGCGAAAAACGAGGTGACCGCGAGGGCGAGGAGGACGGGGGGAGCGAGGAGCCTCGGGCCGAGGGTCGCCAGGGCATCCGCTTCCCAGAGGAGGGAAAAGGGAATGCTAAAGACCGCCACGGCGAGGACCTGAAAGGTTGCGAGCACGGTGGGCGAGCTTTGGCGGACGAGGCGGTCGGTTTCGACGATCTGCACGGCGAAGAAGAGGGCGCAAAGGAGGACGAGAAGATCGCCCAAGGACTCGTGCGCCGCGCCGGCGGAAGCGGCGGCCTCGGTTCCCGTGAGGAAGTAAAGCCCGAGGAGCGCGGCGGCGGCGGAGAGGAGGTCCCGCTTCCGAAGGTCGTTCCTCCCGAGAAGCCAACCCAGGAGGGGCACGAGGATCACGGAGAGGCCGGTGAGGAACCCCGCCTTGGCGGCCGTCGTATGTTGAAGTCCCACCGTTTGCAAGGCGTACCCCAAAAACAACCACATTCCCAGCCGGAAGCCGAGGGCGACGTCGGCAGGGCGAACGGGGGCACGGCCCCGCCTTCGTTCCCACAGGCAGAGGGGGAGGAAGAAGAGGAAGGCGAGGGCGAAGCGGACCGCCAAAAACGCAAACGGGGGAAGGATGGGGAGGGCGTCCTTCACGAGGACGAACGTCGTCCCCCATACAAAGCTCACTCCGACGAGGAGAAATTCGGACATGTGCGGTTCCTCACCTTGTTTGCGGAAACGTCCGGAAGATGTACATTTCTTGTGTAAGGTGGTTCTTTGGTGTATCTTTAACGTGAGAAATTTGGCGCCGGGGCCGCCGGCGGTGTTCGGAATGCGATTCGCTTCAGCCGCCGGCGGCGGGCGGTACCTTCGCGGAAAGATTTCCCCGCTTCTCCGGCTTTTTCTCGGACCGCCATACCGCCGATTATAGCGAATTTTTCCGGGCACGTCACGAAGCGAAGGACTTCGGCGGATCGCGTACGGCTTCTCGGCGGTGCAGGGAGAAAGAAAGGTCGACGGTGCAGAGAAAGAAAAGCACAAGAGAACAGGGGGGCTCACCTTGGACGAACTCACCTCGTATGTGCGCTCGGTCCTTCGCGAAGATCCGCTCTTTCTCCGAGACGTAGAGGATACGACGAACTTCCGCCTGTCCTACCACGTGAAGCGTTTGCGGCGAGAGCGAGGGCTCACACAGCGCGAACTCGCCGACCTTTTAGGGGTACGCCAGCCGTTTGTCGCCCGAATCGAGAGCGGCCGGGGAAATCTCTCCCTGCGCAAGGTGGAAACGATCGCGCGCGCCCTCGGGGTCGACCCCCATGAGCTCCTCGTCCCCGTCTTCACCCGCGGCAGGCCGGAGGAAGTCGCGCGTATCGTGGTGAACCGCCACTACCGAATCTTGGCCGTAAACGCCGGCGCGGAGCGGTACCTCGGGAAGACGGCGGAGGAGCTCCTCGAAAAGCCCTTCCCTCCCCACCTGCCCTTGCGGAGGGACCTGGAGAAGGCCTTTCACCGTGGGGAAGCGGTTACCGAATTGGACGGCGGTGCCGTACGCATTCGCCTCATCTTCAACCGCCGGAATCGGCCGATCGGAGCGGATGTGACCGTTTACGGGGTTTCCGGGGCGGCGGCCAGGGAGGTGAACGCTCTGGCGGAGGCGGATCCGCGTTCCCGGGTAGAGGTCGAGGGGATGCGTTGAAGCCGCATCCCCTCTCCTTGGTTCTTTTTGCCGCAAAGGGAGGTTCCTCTAAAGCCAGTGTATATGGTAGAATCCTTTTTGGAATCGTTTTCACGTAGAGATCGGACGAGATAGGCCGTACCGAAGGCTCGGGACGCCCACGTCCCGATTCGGGAGGCGGCGGCTTCCGCAAAGGGGTGGAAGCGACGTGAAGCTGTTTGTCTACGGCGTGAGCGTGCGCACGGCTCCGCTCGAGGTACGCGAGCGTCTTTCCGGTGCCGAAGATGACGTAGATGCAGCCTATGCCCACTTTCTACGCGTCGCGGGAATCTACGAAGTCGTCCTCCTCTTCACCTGCAACCGCACGGAGGTCTACCTCCTCGCCGCGGATTCCAAGGTGGCCGACGAAGTCGTCCTGGCGGAGTTTGCCCGTCTCGCCCGCGCGGAGCGCGAGAGCCTACGTCCGTACGTGTACCGCTACGAAGGGACCGAAGCCGTCCGCCACCTCTTCCGAGTGGCCGCCGGTCTGGACTCCCTCGTGATCGGGGAGACGGAGATCCTCGGTCAGTTGCGGCGGGCGTGGGAGGACGCCCTCGCCCGGGGAGCGACGGGGAAGGTGCTCAATCAGGCCTTTCTGCGGGCGATCGCCTTTGCCAAGCGGGTGCACCGCGACCGGCGCCTGAACGACAACCCGATTTCCGTCGCCTACGTCGCCATTTCCCTCATCCGGCAGATCTTCGGGGACCTCCGCGGACGAAGGGCGCTCCTCGTCGGAGCAGGGGAGACGGGTCGACTCCTCCTTGCGCACCTTCGGGCCCTCGACCCCGAGCGCGTCGTCGTGCTCAACCGCACCGCGGAACGGGCGCGCCAGCTCGTGCGCGAGCTCGGGATTCGGGGTGAGGGGGGCGGGTTGGACGAGCTCCCCGCCCGCCTCGAGGAAGCGGATGTGGTCCTCACGGCCACGTCTGCCCCCTCCCCCCTTGTGCGTCCCGAGTGGGCGGAAGAGGCACTCCGCGGCCGGCGCTCCCCCCTCCTCTTTGTGGACCTTTCCGTCCCCCGGGACGTGCCTCCCGAGATCGGCGGACTCCCCGGAGCGTACGTGTACAACGTCGACGACCTCAAGGGGGTCGTAGAGGCCAACCTCGCGTGGCGACGTCGAATGAAGGAGAGCTTGGAAGGTGAGGTCGCGCGGGAAGCCCAGGAGTTTTTGCGCTGGCTCGAGGAACTGGATGTGCTCCCCACCCTCGTCGCCCTGCGGGAGAAGGCGTTCCGCGTGCAGGAAGAGGTCTTGGCGAGCCTCTTCCGCAAGCTCCCCGACCTCGACGAGCGGGAGCGCCGCCTCCTCCGGAAGCACACGCGGAGCATCGTGAACCAGATCCTCCGCGACCCCCTTGCCTACCTGAAAGAGCAGGCGGGAACGCCGGAGGGACGTGAGGCGCGCGAGGTGTTCGTTCGCGCCTTCGGCCTATCCGAAGAGGTACTCCGCCGCACGGCCTATCCTTCCCTCCGGTGGCTTACGGATCCCGAGGGGGAAGAGGACGTGCAGACGCAGGAGGGCCCCTCCCGTACGGCGTCGAAAGAGGTTCTCAGGCGAGAGGTCTCCTCGCATTCCCCGTCCCCGTCCTCGCCGTAAAGCCGGGGAAACAACGAGGTGATGGCCGTGGGAAACCTCCTCCTCACGCTGGCCATCCTGTACGGGGTCGCGGGTGTGTACGCCTACCTCCGGGTAGGTAGGCCCGAACCCCTTTCGGGGATGCACCCCGCCTGGTCGCATTTTCGCTTTCTGTGGGCGGTCCTTACGGGAACGTGCGTCGCCGCCGCATTTCTCCGGAGCGAATCGTTGTTCGCCACGACCTCCCTCGCGCTCCTCTGGTCGTGGGTCACCGTCGCTTTTGCCGCGGGCCGGGCGCTCGAGCGGCGTTTCGGAGGGGCGATTTTGCCCTTCTTGGACTTCGTTGCCTTCTTCCTCGCGTTGCGGGGGGCCTTCTTTGCGTATGCGGAGGAAGGGGCCAGGTTTTTGGGTTCGGGGGTGACCGTGGAGTCCGTCTTGCGGGAGCACCCCTGGCTCTCCCTGCACGTGGGGTTCGCCTTTCTCGCCTACCTGGCGTTTGCCGCAGCCGGCGTCCTCGCGCTCCTCTACCTCCTGCAGGAACACCTCTTGCGGCGCGATCCCGCCAAGGTGTGGCACGTGGGTTTTCTGCCGCTGGCGGACCTCCTCCGGAGGGCACGTCTCCTCGTCCGCGGCGGCTTCTTTTCGCTCGCCTTCGCCGCCCTTTTGGGGGTCTGGGAAGCCTACGCCCGGGGGTTCGTGCTCTCCAGCGATCCCAAGGCCGTAGGCACGCTCCTCTTTCTCGCCTCGGTAATCCTCGTCCTCCGGCTTCCGGTCGGCTGGAGGATGGAGATGGTCGTCGTCTTCGCCTTTTTCCTCCTGGCTTTCGCCAATTCCATCCTCGAGCATACGTTTGCGTACGCGGTCTTTCCGTAACGCGAACGGTCCGGAATTCCCGTCCTCGTCGACGAGTTCCGGTAACGTGAGGAGGCCGAACTTCGGTGCATGGGACTCTCGTCCTCGCTACGCGGCGGAGCGCCCTCGCGCTCGCCCAGAGTCGGGCGGTGCGCGTGGCCCTCCTCGCGCGTTTTCCCGACCTTAGGATCGAGCTGAGGGAAGTCGTCACGGAAGGGGATCGCTTTCTCGATCGCTCTCTCGCAGAAGTCGGCGGGAAGGGGTTGTTCGTAAAGGCGATCGAAGCCGAACTTCTCGCCGGGCGCGCGGACTTCGCGGTCCACAGCTTTAAGGATCTTCCCGCCGAGCTCCCCCCCGGTCTTGCCATCGTCGCCGTACCCCCGCGCGAGGCAGCAGAGGACGTGCTCGTCGCACGGCGGGGGGAATCCCTCGCAGCCCTGCCGCGGGGTGCGCGCGTGGGAACGAGCAGCCTGCGCCGCGCCGTGCTCCTTCGGCGCCTTCGCCCCGACCTCGTGGTAGTTCCCTTGCGGGGAAACGTAGACACCCGCCTGCGGAAACTCGAGGCCGGGGAAGTGGACGCCGTGGTCCTTGCCCGGGCGGGCCTCGTACGCCTGGGTCTAGCGGAGCTCGCCGGAGAGATCCTCGACCCGAGGGAGTTCATCCCGGCGATCGCCCAAGGAGCGCTCGCCCTCGAGGCGCGGGAGGAGGATGGGGCGGTCGGAGAGATCTTGCGCGCCCTCGACGATCCCCAGAGCGCCGCCCGCGTCCGGGCGGAGCGCGCGTTCCTCCGGGCCGTAGGCGGGAACTGTCACGTCCCCATCGGGGCGTACACGTGGTGGGAGGGGGAAATCCTGGCGATGAAGGGCTTTGTCGCCGCTCCCGACGGTACGTCCTACGTAGAGGCCGAAGCGCGCGGGCGGGATCCCGACGAGGTCGCCCGCACCCTGGCCGAAGCGCTCCTCGCTCGCGGCGCCGCCCGCGCCCTCGCCGGATGGGCGACACCGGCGTCCGGCGTCCGGGGAAGCCCGTCGCTTCCTTCCCCCCCTGACGCGGGCGAGGTCTAGAGAGTCCGCCCGGACCGCACTTTCCAAAGGGTTGGGATCCCGGTGCGCGTGTAGAGAGCGTTGTAGAGGAGGAAATGCCTTGGAATCGTCGGCTTTCCCGCTCCGCGGGTTGCGCGTCCTCGTGACGCGCCCGCGGGAAGACGCCCAGGAGGCGGCGGAGCTCGTCGCGTCGTGGGGGGGAATTCCGGTCGTCTGCCCGCTTCTCGCGATCGCCCCCCTCCCTCTTGCCCCTTCCGACGTCCCCCGCTTGCAGGCTCTCGCCTCGTACGATCTCCTTCTCCTCACGAGCCGGAACGCGGTCCGCATCCTGCGGAAGGTCCTACCGGCGGATGTCGTGCTTGGGACTTCCCCGCGCGTCGCCTGCGTCGGGCCGCGGACGGCAGAGGCTTTCGCCCGGACCTTCGGCCGTCCTCCGGACCTCGTAGCGGAGGAGGAGACAGGGGAAGGGCTGGCCCAGGCCGTCCTGGCGGAATTTCCCGAGGGATCGCGGCGCGCGTTCTTCCCCCGTGCACGGAAGGCGCGGGAAGTCCTCCCGGAGCGCTTGCGGGCGGCCGGATGGGCGGTGGACGAAGTGGTGCTCTACGACACCCTTCCGGACGCCGAGGGCCAGGCGTGCGTCCGGAACGCTCTCGCCGCGGGCGCCGTGGACGTCGTCCTCCTCTTCAGCCCCTCGGCGGTCGACGCGCTCGTCCAAGCCGTGGAAGGGAGAGAGGACCTCCTTCGCCGCGTTCCTCTCGCGAGCATCGGTCCCGTGACGACGCGGCGCCTTGAGGAGCTCGGCATCACGCCGGTGGTTCAGCCGGAGCACTACACGGCGGAGGCGCTCGTTGCGGCCCTCGCCCGCGCGGTTGCAGAAGGAAAATTCCCCCTGCGGGAAAGGAGGTGAGCCCGGCGGACGCCGGGCGGTTCGATGAGCGATCCCTTTGCCAGGCTTCGGCGCCTGCGCGCCAGCGAAACCTTACGCTCCCTCGTACGCGAGACTACTCTGGACGCGGCCGACCTCATTTACCCGATCTTCGTGACGGAGGGGACGGGCGTTCGGCGCGAGGTTCCCTCCATGCCGGGAGTCTTCCAAATCCCCCTGGATCGGTTACCCTACGAGGCGGAGGAACTTCTGGAGCTCGGGATTCGCGCCGCGATCCTCTTTGGCGTTCTGCCCCCGGAACAAAAGGACGAGCGCGGGAGCTGCGCCTACGATCCGGAAGGGATCGTCCAGCGGGCGTTGCGCGAGCTCAAGCGCACGCACCCCGAGCTCGTCCTCATTGCGGACACCTGCCTCTGCGAGTACACCTCCCACGGCCACTGCGGCCTTGTCGAGGACGGCAAGGTGCTCAACGACGCTTCGCTTCCTCTGCACGCGGCCGCCGCCCTTTCCCAGGCCCGGGCGGGTGCGGACATTGTCGCCCCCTCCAGCATGATGGACGGCGTGGTGGCGGCGATCCGCCGGACGCTCGACGAGCACGGGTTCACCGACGTACCCATCCTCGCCTATTCCGTGAAGTACGCTTCCGCCTTCTACGGGCCGTTTCGCGATGCGGCGCAGTCGGCGCCGGCCTTCGGCGATCGCCGCACGTACCAGATGGACCCGGCAAACTCCCGCGAGGCCCTGCGCGAAGCGGAGGCGGACGTCGCCCAGGGAGCCGACCTCCTCATGGTCAAACCCGCGCTCGCATACCTCGACGTGCTCCGCCTCCTTCGCGAGCGTTTCCCCCATCCCCTCGTGGCGTACAACGTGAGCGGCGAATACAGCATGGTCAAGGCTGCTTCCCGCGTGGGTTGGCTCGACGAACGCCGCACCGTGCGGGAAATCCTCTTGGGGATTCGCCGGGCCGGCGCCGACCTCGTGATCACCTACCACGCCAAGGATGTCGCCCGTTGGCTGAAGGACGGCTCGTTTTGGGAAAGCTGAACCCTTCCCACCTCCCGCACCGGGCGGCTCTCTACGCGCGGCAAGGTCACCTTTGCAACTGGCGGTGGATCTGCCGCCACTCCGGCGGCTCTACACGCGCGGGAAAGTCACGCCCCGCTGCATCTGGTACTTTCCCTCGCGGTCTCGGTACGTGACGCCGGGACGCGCGCCGCGCAGGAACACGACCTGCATGATCCCTTCGTGGGCGTACACCTTCGCCGGGAGCGGTGTGGCGTTGGAAATCTCGATCGTCACGTGTCCTTCCCAGCCCGGTTCGAGCGGCGTGACGTTTACGATGATCCCCGCCCGGGCGTACGTGGACTTCCCGAGGCAAATCCCAACGACGTCTTCGGGCATGCGGAAGTATTCGAGGGAGCGGCCGAGGGCGTAGCTGTTCGGCGGGATGATCACCGCCTCGTGCGGCCCGACCTCCTTCCGCACCATGGCGTGTGCGGGGAAGTCCTTCGGATCGACGACGGCCGCGTCGAGGGAGGCGAAGATGTAAAATTCGCCGGCGATGCGGACGTCGTAACCAAAGCTCGAAAGGCCGTAGGAGATGATCTTCCTTCCGTCCACTTCGCGCACCTGCGTTGGAGAAAACGGCTCGATCATCCCCTGCCTCGCAAGCGCTGCGATCGCGGCGTCGTGGAGGACCCCCGTCGCCGCTTCTTCTTTTTTTTCTTTTTCTCCGGGTGAACTCCGTCCGGGATTCGGATAGGGCTCGATGGAAAAGAACTCTTCCGCGTCTGTCAACGACCTCGTCCTCCCGTCGGGCCTCGGCCCTTCTCTTGCGTCTTTCGCCTCTCGTTGCTATAGTATAACCTAACTTCTCACCCTTTTTCGCGCCGTCGCTTTGTGGCGGTAAAGCGTTTCCAGGTTTCGGGACGGACAAAGAGGTGAAGGGGCGAAGTTCGCGGCGGCGCCTTGATGCAGGAGAGCGGAGTTGGGGACGAAGACGCGAGAGCATTCGGGGGGTGCGTGGTGTGCGCAGGTGGAGCGCGGAAAGGCGGGAATCCGGACTTCGGATTCGCGTGCGGAGGAGCAGTTGGTCCAGGCTGTCGGGGGTACGGTGGCGGCGGGGAGCGGCATTCGCCCTCGCCCTCCTTCTTGCCGTGCTGACCCTTGGGGGGTGCGGTTCGGGGAATCCTTCGTCGGGAAAGACGTACACCGTAGGCGTCGTCCAGATCGTTTCTCACGTCGCCCTCGACGCGGCGCGGCAAGGGTTTGT
Source organism: Brockia lithotrophica (assembly GCA_003050565.1). Lineage (NCBI taxonomy): Bacteria > Bacillati > Bacillota > Bacilli > Thermicanales > Thermicanaceae > Brockia > Brockia lithotrophica. Next base: position 168,707 of record PEBW01000003.1, on the reverse strand, counting down.
CGACGGGTTGAAGGAAGAGGGCTTCGAAGAGGGCAAGAACCTCAATCTCATCCTGCGCAACGCCGAGGGTTCGCAGGATACGGCGCGGCAGATCGCCGACAAGTTCGTCTCCGACCGCGTCGACCTCATCCTCGCCATCGCCACCCCGGCGGCGCAGGCGGCGGCGCAGGCGACGAAGTCGAGCTCCATCCCCGTGGTGATCACCGCCGTAACCGATCCCGTGGCCGCGGGACTCGTGCACTCCCTCGAGAAACCGGGGACGAACGTCACGGGGACGACGGACATGAACCCCGTGGAAGAGCAGCTCGCCCTCGTCCTCGACGTCGCCAAGGGGAAGCGCGTCGGCATCCTCTACAACTCCGGCGAGGTAAACTCGCGCGTCCAGGTGGACATCGCCAAGGAAGCGGCGAAGAAGCTCGGTCTCGAGCTCGTCGAGCGCACGGTGACGAATACGAACGAGGTGCAGCAGGCGGCAGAAGCCTTGGCTGCGCAAGGTGTCGACGCCTTCTACATCCCCACGGACAACACGGTCGTCGCGGGTCTTCCGAACGTGCTGCAGGTGGCGGAAAGGCACAAAATCCCCGTGATCGCCGGGGAAGGGGATTCCGTAAAAAACGGAGCCCTCGCCACCTACGGAATCGACTACTATTCCTTGGGCAAGCAGACGGCCAAGATGGCCGCCAAGATCCTCCGCGGCGAAGCGAAACCCCAAGACATGCCCGTCGAACGGCAAAAGGACCTAAAGTTCTTCCTCAACCTCAAGGCGGCGGAGCGGATGGGCGTGGAAGTCCCCGACGCGTGGAAGAAGCGCGCGAACGAGACCTACTAAAATCTTCGGCGCGAGGCGTATGACGATGGAACTCCTCCTCGGTTCAATCGAACAAGGGCTTATCTTTGGGATCCTCGCCTTGGGGGTCTACCTCACCTTCCGCGTCCTCAATTTCCCAGACCTCACCGTGGACGGGAGCTTCCCCCTCGGGGGAGCCGTGGCGGCGACGCTCATCGTCGCGGGGGTTTCGCCCGCGTGGGCGACCGCCGCGGCTTTTTTTGCCGGAGTGTTGGCGGGACTCGCGACGGCGCTCATGAACACGAAGGGCGGAGTTCACGGCCTGCTCGCGGGGATTCTCACGATGACGGGCCTCTACTCGATCAATCTGCGGATCATGGGCACGGCAAACGTGTCCCTCCTCCGCAAGGACACCCTCTTCACCCCCGTAGAGGAACTTTCCGGGTGGATGCGGCACGCGGCGCTCGTTGGGGTTCTCCTCCTCGCCGTTCTCGTGGTGAAGTTCCTCCTCGACGCCTTTCTCCGGACGGACCTCGGCCTCTCCCTTCGGGCCTCGGGGGACAATCCGCGAATGGCTCCGAGCCTCGGGATCGACCCTCACGGGTCCATCCTCCTCGGCCTCGCCCTGGCGAACGGCCTCGTCGCGCTCAGCGGAGCGCTCATGGCGCAGTTTCAAGGTTATGCCGACATCCAGATGGGGATCGGCATGATCGTCGTGGGACTCGCCTCCGTGATCCTGGGCGAGGCGGTCGTACGCGGCGACGGCGTTTTTCGCTCCACCCTTGCCGCGGTCGTCGGGGCGGTCCTGTACCGCCTCGTGATTGCCGGCGCCCTCTCCCTCAACCTGCAGACCTCGGACATGAAGCTCGTCACCGCCCTTCTCGTCCTCGTCACGCTCCTCGGCCCTCGCTTTTGGCCCGGGCGCTTCACCTCCCCTCTTGGGGGCTCGTAGGAGGAAGCTTCCCGCGGAATCTGCGGCGCTTCCACGTCGGCGCGCCGTTTCCTTGCGGATCGCGATTGGTACTTTTTCGGTGGGAGGGGGCGGATCGCGCGATGTGGCTCGTCCTGGAAGGAGTCGCGAAGACGTTTTACCCCGGAACTCCCTTGGAGCGGCCGGCCCTCCGCGACATTTCCCTCACCCTCGCGGAAGGGGAATTCGCCGTCGTGATCGGTTCCAACGGAGCCGGGAAATCCACGCTCCTCAACGTGATCGCCGGCACGCACCGACCCGACCGCGGGAAGATCTTCCTCGACGGGGAGGAAATCACCCGCGCGCCGGAACACGTGCGCGCCCGCGCGATCGCCCGCGTCTTTCAAGATCCCCTGCAGGGTACGGCTCCGAGCCTCACGATCGCCGAAAACCTCGCCGTCGCCCTGCGGCGCGGCGAGCGTCGCGGTTTGCGCGTTTCCACGGGACCCAAGGAGCGCGAGCGTTTTCGAGAGGCGCTTCGGATCCTTGGCATGGGCCTCGAAGACCGCCTCGACGCCCGCGTGGGTACGCTTTCCGGCGGCGAGCGCCAGGCCCTTTCCCTCCTCATGGCCACCTTTACGCGCCCCAAACTCCTCCTCCTCGACGAACACACCGCCGCCCTCGACCCGAAACGGGCGCGGGACATCACCGCGCTCACGGAAAAGCTCGTCCGGGAGTGGCATCTCACCACCCTCATGGTCACCCACAACATGGAGCAGGCGATCGCCATGGGCGACCGCCTGCTCATGATGCACGAAGGGGAGATCGTCCTCGACATTTCCGGCGAAAAGAAGCGGGGTCTCACCGTCCCCGACCTCATCGCCGCCTTCGAGCGCGTTCGCGGGGAGAAGTTTGCCGAAGACCGGGCCTTGCTGTGAGGCGGGGTTGCGGGGCGAGGGCTCCGATTTCTCGCTATAGCACGGAGAACGAGCGGTGCAAAAACGCCGTTCGCACACGGTGCGGGTTTGTCGGGCAAGGGCGGGGAGAACCCAGTTGCGGCGCGGTTTGTGCGTCGGAGGGGGGGCCCCCGCTTTTTGCATGCGGTACGGAGGCGGGCGGTGCGGTACAGTAGAAGGCAGAGGAGGGATTCCATGTCCGAGAAAGTCGCGCGTTCGGAAGAACTCTTTCGCCGCGCGGTAGAGCTCATGCCGGGAGGCGTAAACAGCCCCGTGCGGGCCTTTCGCGCGGTGGGCCTTACTCCACGCTTCATCGCCCGGGGAGAGGGGGCGTACCTGTACGACGTGGACGGGAACCGCTACCTCGACTACGTCCTCTCCTGGGGCCCGCTCATCGCAGGCCACGGACACCCGCACGTCGTTCGGGCGATCCGCGACGTCCTCGAGCGGGGGACGAGCTTCGGTGCGCCCACGGCAGAAGAAGTCCTCCTCGCGGAAGAGGTCGTTCGTCGCGTTCCCTCGGTGGAGATGGTCCGCATGGTGAACTCAGGAACGGAGGCGACGATGAGCGCCGTGCGCTTGGCCCGGGCGGCGACGGGGCGCCGGCGAATCGTGAAGTTCGAGGGCTGCTACCACGGGCACGCCGACCCTTTCCTCGTGCAAGCCGGCTCGGGCGTAGCAACCCTCGCCCTACCTGACAGCCCGGGCGTACCGGAGGAGACGGCGGGCCTCACCCTCACGGCGCCCTTTAACGACCTCGCCGCGGTTGAGGAGCTCTTCCGACGCTTTGGGGAGGAAATCGCCGCGGTAATCGTAGAGCCCGTCGCCGGCAACATGGGGGTCGTTCCGCCGGAGCCCGGTTTCCTCGAGGGGCTCCGGCGGCTCACGCGGGAGGCGGGTGCGCTCCTCGTCTTCGACGAGGTGATGACGGGCTTTCGCGTCCACGCCGCCTCGGCGCAGGGGCTTTACGGCGTGGACGCCGACCTCACCACGATGGGCAAGGTGATCGGCGGCGGCCTTCCCGTGGGCGCTTACGGAGGCCGGAGGGAACTCCTCGAGCTCGTCGCCCCGGCAGGACCCGTCTACCAGGCGGGGACGCTTTCGGGGAATCCCTTGGCGATGGCCGCAGGATGGGCGACGCTCGAGCTCCTCGACGCAGAAGCCTACGCCTACCTCGACCGCCTCGCCGCCCGCCTCGCCGATGCCTACCGCGAAGTCTTTGCCCGCCACGGCGTTCCCGTCTGCGTGCAGCGGGTCGGCTCTATGCTCACGCCCTTCCTCACGGAATGCCCCGTGCGCAACTTCGAAGACGCCCGGCGGCAGGACCTCGTGCTCTTCCGCCACCTCTTTCGCGAAATGCTCGCCGAGGGGATCTACCTCCCCGCTTCGGCGTTCGAGGCGCACTTCCTCTCCCTCGCCCACACGGAGGAGGACGTAGAACGCACGCGGGAAGCGCTGGAGCGGGCCCTGCCGCGCGCGCTCGCAGAGCGCAAACGCGAAGCCGGAAGGGAATGAACGGCATTCTTCGGGGAAGCGCCAGAAGTTTGGCGGGAGGGGAGCATCGGTGGAAGTCGTCCGCATTTCGCCCCGAGGGTACTGCCACGGCGTCGTCGCCGCGATGGTCAAGGCGATCCGCGCCGCGCGCGATCCGTCCTTTCCGCGACCTCTGTACATCCTGGGGATGCTCGTCCACAACCGCTACGTCGTCGAGGCCTTTGCCCGCCTGGGCGTAGAGACCCTCGACGGTGCGGACCGCCTGTCGCTTTTGGAGACGATCGAAAGGGGTACGGTGATCTTTACCGCCCACGGTGTGTCTCCGGCCGTGCGGCGGCGCGCCGCAGAAAAAGGGCTCACGGTGGTCGACGCGACCTGTCCGGACGTCCTCCGCACCCACGAGCTCATCGCGAAGAAAGCGCGGCAAGGGTACGCGATCCTCTACATTGGGCGCGCGGGGCACCCCGAGCCGGAAGGGGCCGTGGGGGTAGCCCCCGAACACGTCTACCTCGTAGAGACCGCGGAGGACGTCGACCGCCTGCCTGATTTCACCGGACGGCCGGTGGCGATCACGAACCAGACGACGATGAGCCAGTGGGACGTGGCGGACATCGTGGCATACGCCCGCGAGCGCTTTCCCCACGCCGAGGTGCACGACGAGATCTGCCTCGCCACGCAGGTACGTCAGGTGGCCGTGGCGAAGCAGGCGCGCGGCGCCGACCTCACGATCGTCGTCGGCGACCCCCGCAGCAACAACACGGCCCGTCTCGCCCAGGTGAGCGAGCAGGTTGCCGGTGTCAAGGCGTACCGCGTCTCCGACGTGGAAGAGATCGACCCGCGGTGGCTCTTCGGTGCCCGGCGCGTCGCCGTTACGTCCGGTGCGTCCACACCTACGGCGATTACGAACGAGGTGATCGCCTACCTCGAACGCTTTCGCCCCGAGGATCCCGCGACGTGGCAACCCGTTCGCCGCGTGACCTTGGAGGACATCCTCCCCAAGATCCCGCCCGAGTCCGAAATCCCGCATACCGGTCGTCCTCCTGCATAGAGGTATTGGTGTGGGAGGTGAGCGCCCGGTTTGGGAGACCGCCCGGGGATCCGGGTGGCGGCAAATCGGGGAGCGGATGTCCGATCGAGAGCGGCTTTCCTTTGAACTCGTAGAGCGCATCGCCTTGGACGAACCGCTCGAAAACGAGGCGCAGATCCTCGGAGCCGAGCTCGTTCCGGACGTGCGCATCGAGGAGGACGAGCGACACGTACGGATCGTAGGTTCGCTCCGCTTCACCGCGGAGTACCGCACTTCCCCCCGTGCCCCCCAGGGTGCGGGCGAACTTTCTGCGGAAGAGGCCGTTAAGGAAGGCGCACCTTCGCCGACGCGGCATCTCGTCTACCGCATCCCGCTCGACATTTCCGTGCCTCGCGAACGCGTGAGCGGGGAAGGACTCCTGCTCGAAATCCGTTCGCTCGAGGTGGAGCTTCTCGGCCGCGAGAAGCTCCTCTTGAGCACGGTTTTGGAGTTGGGGGGCATCGCAACCTCCCCCGAAGGGGAGGTAATCCCCGTCGTCGATACGGGGTACGCGTTTGAAGCGACGGGCTTTTGGCCTTTTGCGGATGAGCCGTCGGAGACGAAGGAGGGGGAACCCGACCCTCTCGGAGACGACCCGGCCCTGGCGGCCCTCGCGTATTCTCCCTCGGACGCCGCTTCGTCCGGTCCGGACCTTCCTCCCGAAACGGAGGCATTTGCACAGACGCACGAGGCCTCGCCGTCGGCTTCTTCTCCCAGACTCGGCCCTGCGTCCCACGCCCCGTTGGAGTCTCCGTCTCCTCCTTCGCCGCAGGAGGACCCCCTCCTCGCCCTTTCCCCGCAAGAAGTCCCTCCCCCCGCCTTTCCTTCGGGAGAGGCGCGAAATGCGGGGGAGAAGAGCAGGGACGAGGTAGCGAAAGAAGGGAAAGACAAGCGTTTCGAAACGGGTGCCGCGGGCGGCGCTTCGGACGAAACGCCGGCGGCGGCAGATCCGAGACAGGAACGGCCGCCGCGAAAAATAGGAGATCAGAAGGACGAGGAGGGAGGAGAAGCCGTCCGAAGAGAGGAGCAAGGACGGGTTCTCCCGAAGAAAGGCCGAGGTGTTCTCCCCGGCTGGGGCGCGCCGCAGGCACGGCGGGAGCACCCTGAGCACCTTCGGGCGACCGAAGGCTTCGCGAAGGACAAAGAAGGGAGCAGACCGGGGGGCGCGGGCGAACGAGTCTCCTCCGCTGACCCGCCACCCTTCTCGGGAGCTCCCCGCTCCGGCAAGGGAAACTTCCTTCCCCCGCAGATCGCCCGTTCGCGCGGGCGAGGGCGGGCGAAAGGGGATTCCGCCCTTCGCTTTGTCTACCTCGGAGGAGAAACGTCTGCAGGCGGGAAAGACGAAATTCCACGGCCGTGGGTTTCTTCGCTCGGAGAGACCCACTCCGCGTGGCGCGAAGGCGAGGACCGGTGATCCAAGGGAGCGGCGGTGAAGGCCGATGGGATCCAAAGAGGCAGAGATCGCGCACGACGCGGCGTTCGCTTCGGCCCTCCTCGGGGCGTACTGGGGGATGCGCAGCGTCGTACCCGAAGCCGATCTTTGCGAGCGGGGAGCTTTTCTCTTCCGCATGGGCGGGGGGAAGTACGCGCTGGTCGCCGCGTCCTCGGGTACGCAGGCGGAGGCTGCCTTTCGCGCGCTCAAGTACGTCCACGGTCGGGGGCTTTCGTCGTGGGAACCGCTTCCCAACCTTTTCGGCACGTACACGGTGCACGTTCGCGGCACGGCGTACGCCGTATGCCGCGTCTACGAGCCCTTATCGCAAGGGTCGTCCCCGCATTTCTCCCGTTGGGACGACTCGGAAGAAGCTTCGAAGTGGCGCTTTCGCGCCGCGCAAACCCTCGCGCGTCTACACCGGCTTACGGCTTTCGCCGGTACGCCATCCGCTTTCGCCGCGTTCCTCGAACGCGAGCGCCGGGCGCTTGCCGAAGGGGCGGAATGTTTGGCCCGCCGGGAACGGGAAATCGCCTCGACGGCCTATCCTTCCCCCGTCGAAGCGCTGTTTTTCGCCAACCTCTCCTTTTTGAGCGCCGCCGTGGAGGCCGCACGGTCCTTCCTGGAAGGCATCGAAATAGGCGGGACGTGCCCGCTTGTCCTCGTACACGGACGTCCCGGGCCCGGCGCTTTTGATTCCGCGGGGCGCGCTCTTGGTTCCTGGAGCGCCGTGGCGTTTGCGCCGGCCGCCGTCGACCTGGCGGCCTTCTACCGCGGGGGGATCGAAGCGGCCGTCGCTGCGGGAGGTCCTGCCTTTCGCTTTCGTCGGGGGAGCGAGACCTGGCTCGCCCGGTCACGCGAAGTGTGGGAAGCGTACGCGGCGGTACGGTCGCCCGCCGAAAGCGAGGTCGCCCTGCTTCGGGCACTCCTCGCGGCCCCCGGTCGTTCCCTCGCCTTTTTTTGCCGCTATCCCGCAGACACCACCGGTCACGAGCTCGACCTCGTGCGCCGTTTCGAACGCTACCTGGACGAGGATTACCTTGCGGGCGTGCTCGCCGCCGCCGTTCCGTTTTCCTCAGTACCAGTCGAGGAGAGCGCCGACGTAGAGGAGGAAGAGGACGAGGAGCACGAAGACGTCGAAGGTCGTCGGCGAGATGAGCGTGCGGAGGAAGTACACGAGGATCACCGGTAAGAGCACGGCGCGGAAAAATTCCTTTGCCCGACCGAGGACGCTGCGCATCCACTCGAGCACTTCACCCGCCTCCTTTTTCCCGTACGTTCCCGTACGCACAGGGGAAGACGAGGCGAATACCGCCGCGGGTCTTCCCGTGGGCTTCCGGCTTTTGCCCATACGTACGCGGAAGGAGGGAATCGGGTTCTCGGGTTTTGCCGCGCCGGAAGATTCGCTTTTCTTCATTCCCTCCACAATCCGAGGGTCGCCACGAGGAACACGAGCATCACCGCTCCGCCGATCCCGAGAAGCCAGCAGGCGATCCTGCGGAGAGGGGAGGGGTCTTGGAGAGGGGAGGGGTCTTGGAGAAATGGGGGGTCTTCCCCGGAGGACGCATAGGGGATCAGCTGACGCCAGGCGAAGCGGAGGAAGGCCCACCCAGGAGAGGTGATCAGGTAGAGAAATCCCCCTGCCGAGAAGAGGGTGAGTCCCCCCAAAAAGCCGAAGTCGAGGCAAGTGCGGAGGTCACAAGTTGGCACGGGAGCACTCTCCTCGTTGCTTACCAGATCTTCTTTTGTCGATCTTTCGTTGCCTCGGGCATTGCCTTTGGAAAACGGTTTCGCTATAGTGAGTGTACATCACGGGCCAGACGGATTGTGCCCGAAAGCGAGACCTTAGGGGGGGTTTGGATGCACGGACGCGCATTACGTGGGGCGGCGCTTCTCATGGCGTTGCTCTTCGCGGCCGCCGCCGTTCTCGGGGGGTGCGGCGGAAAATCCCAGGCGCCGGCCTCCGAGGAACAGGTGCTTCGGCTCATGATCGGCGACGAGCCGCCGGACATGGTCGCCCAGACGACGACGGACACGTATTCCATTATGCTCCTCAGCGCGGTACAGGAGGGGCTCGTGCGGCTCGGACCCGACGGGAAGCCGGTTCCCGGCATGGCGGAGAAGTGGGACGTGTCTTCCGACGGAAAGACGTACACCTTCCACCTGCGCAAGGACGCGAAGTGGTCCAACGGCGACCCCGTGACGGCCAAGGACTTCCTCGCAGGCTGGAAGCTCGTTCTCGATCCGCATACGGCGGCGGAGTACGCCAACCTCATCACGGACTACGTCGTGGGGGCGGAAGACTACTACAAGTACCAGAAGTACCTCATGCTCAAAGAGCAGGCGGAAAAGTCGCCGGCGGACTACCAGACGGCGCACGGGGACAAGACCCCGGCGGAGGTCGTCTACGGCGAGAAGATGGACGCGGTGCCCGAGGTGACCTTCGACGCCGTGGCCCTCAAGGCCAAGGACGACTACACGATCGAGATCACGCTCAAGGAGCCGATCCCTTACTTCTTCGACCTCCTGGCCTTCCCGACGTACTTCCCCCTCAACGAAAAGTTCTACGCGGCGAACAAGGACAAGTACGGCTCTGACCCGCAGTACCTCCTGTACAACGGGCCCTTCGTCCTCTCGGAGTGGGCACACGGGTCTAAGGTCGTGCTTGCGAAGAACCCGAACTACTGGGACAAGGACACGGTGAAGCTCGACAAGATCACCTTCGACGTCGTCAAGGACACGAACACGGCGGTCAACCTCTACCTCACGGGAAAGGTGGACCGTACGGGGCTCGCCTCGGAGCAAGTGCCGAAGTACAAGGATCGCCCCGACTACCACACCTTCGCCCAGTACGTCACCTTCTACCTCCAGTTCAACACGCAAAAGAAGCCCTTCGACAACGTGAAGGTGCGCAAGGCGCTCGCCTACGCCATCGACCGCAAGGCGTTCATCCAGACGGTCCTCCAGACGGACTCCGTCCCCGCCTTCGGCCTCGTGCCCGAGACGGAACCCGCCTGGGCCGGGGCGGACACCACCTTCCGCGACTGGAGCAAAAAGATGTTTGGAGGCCCGCTCTTCCAGGACGTCGGAGAGAACCCGGCGCTTAAGGAGGAAGCCAAAAAGCTCCTCGAGGAGGGCCTGCGCGAGTCGGGGTTCGACCCGGCGAATTTCACCTTCGAGTACCTCACGGACGATTCCGACGTCGCCCGGAAGTCTGCGGAATTCTTCAAGTCGATGTGGAAGGAAAACCTGGGGATCGACGTGGAGATCAAGACCGTGATCTTCAAAGAACGGTTGAACCGCATGAAGACCGGAGACTTCACCGTGGTCTTGGCCGGCTGGGGTGCGGACTACGACGACCCCGAGACGTGGTTCGGGCTCTTTGAGACGGGGAATCCGTTCAACTATGGGAAGTATTCCAATCCTGCCTATGATGAGGCCCTCAAGATGGCGCGGACGGCGGGTACGGATCTCACGAAGCGGACGAACGCCTACGCGGAGGCGGAGAAGATCCTCGTCCAGGACGACATGGGGATCGCTCCCATCTACTACCGTGTGATTTCGTACCTCCAGCAGCCGTACGTGAAGAACCTGATCCAGCGCGCTTCCGGGCCGGATCTCGAGTTCAAGTGGGCGTACATCGACACGGCGGCCAAGAAGTGAGATTGAGTCCAAGGCTCTCGCGATCCCTCGGGATCGGCGGCGCCCCTTGCGGTGGGGCGAGGCCCTCGGGCTTCGCCCCGCTTTCTCTGTTGGAGTCCAACGGTACCCCCTCGGATCCGCGGACGCGCCAACGTCGACCTTTTTCCGCCGCGGGGCGTTTCCCCGCCGCGGTCGGGGAAGGCGTGGAACGGAGGGCAGAGGGTTTCCCCGAAGCGAACATCCGGAGGTGAACGGTGTGCGCCGATGGGTTGCGGCGTTTGCGATCTTCGCCCTCTTCCTAGCGGGATGCGGTCGTGCCCCCGCATCCGGTTCGGAAGGCGCCAACGCGCCCGCCCCTAAGGAGCAGGTTCTCCGGCTCCCGCTCATGGACGAGCCGCCCGAGCTCGACGCCCAAAAGACCACGGACGCTGTCTCCATCGACATCTTGAACGCCGTCCAAGAAGGCCTCGTGCGCATCGGCCCGGACGGAAAGCCTCGACCGGGCGTAGCGGAACGCTGGGAGGTATCTCCGGACGGCACGGTGTACACCTTTTACCTGCGCAAGGACGCGAAGTGGTCCAACGGCGATCCCGTGACGGCCCAAGACTTCCTCGCGGGCTGGAAACGAGTCCTCGCACCGGAGACGGCTTCGGAGTACTCCTTTCTCCTCACGGACTACATCGTGGGAGCGCAAGACTACTCCAACTACCAGCGCTACCTCATGCTCAAAGAACAGGCGGAAAAGTCGCCGGCGGACTACCGGAAGGCCTACGGCGACAGAACCCCGGCGGAGGTCGTCTACGGCGAGAAGATGGACGCGGTGCCCGAGGTGACCTTCGACGCCGTAGGGGTAAAGGCAAAGGACGACCGTACGCTGGAAATCACGCTTCTCAAGCCCATACCCTACATCTACGAACTCCTTGCCTTTCCCACGTACTTTCCCTTCCACGAGAGGTTTTACGCGGAGCACCGCGAGAAGTACGCCTCGGAAGCCTCCGAGCTTCTGTACAACGGTCCCTTCGTGCTCTCGGAGTGGGTGCACGGGTCTAAAGTCGTGCTTGCGAAGAACCCGAACTACTGGGACCGGGATTCGGTGAGTCTCGATCGCGTCACCTTTGATGTCCTGAAAGACGTGAACACAGCCGTGCGTCTGTACGAGGGAGGCCAGATCGATCGCGTGGTTCTCTCCGGTGATCTCGCCCCGAAGTACCGGCAGCGCGACGACTATCACGTATTCGTGGAGTACTTCACATACTTCCTCATGTTTAACTTCGAAAAGCCGCCGTTCCAAAACGAAAAGGTGCGTAAGGCGCTCGCCTACGCCGTCGACCGCAAGGCCTACGCGGAAACTGTACTCCAAAACGGTTCACCGCCGGCCTACGGACTCGTACCCGAGAGCGAACCGGCCTGGGCCGGGGCGGACACCACCTTCCGCGACTGGAGCAAAAAGATGTTCGGGGGCCCGCTCTTCCAGGACGTCGGAGAGAACCCGGCGCTTAAGGAGGAAGCCAAAAAGCTTCTCGAGGAGGGTCTGCGCGAGTCGGGAATCCCCTTTGAGAAGTTCCGCTTCGTCCTCCTCCACGACGACAACGAAACGACGCGCAAGGCCGCGGAATTTCTCAAGGCCTCCTGGAAGCAGAACCTCGGGATCGACGTCGAACTCAAGCAGGTGACGTTCAAGGACCGTCTCGCGCGCATGCGGCAGGGGGACTTCGAGGTCGCCTATACCCGCTGGGGGGCCGATTACAACGATCCCGAGACGTGGCTGGGCCTTTTTGAGACGGGCGCGGCCTTCAACTGGGGGAAGTACACGAACCCTGCTTACGACCGCGCTCTGGCGGTAGCCCGTTCGGCCGGAACGGACTTGGGGAAGCGTACCGATGCGTACGCGGAAGCGGAGAAAATCCTCATCCGCGACGACATGGGCGTTGCCCCTCTCGACCATCGAGCCGTCGCCTACCTCCAGAAGCCGTACGTCCAGGGGCTCTTCATGCGCGCCACGGGAGCGAGCATGGAACTCAAGTGGGCCAAGGTCGTGCGCTGAACACCCTTTCGCCGATCCGTCCGCGGGCGTGGCGGCGAAGTGCGGCCAGCAAGGAGGGGCGGCGGAGCCGCCCCTTCACAATTTTTGCTGCGGCGGGATCGGGAAAGAAACTTTCTTTTTTGGGGGGTCGTGTGCTTTAATAGGGAGAAGAACTTCGGAGGCGGTGCGGGACGATGCTGGTGTACACGCTTCGGCGCTTCATTTCCATGCTCTTTACGCTCTTCATCATCGCCACGCTCACGTTTTTTCTCGTACACGCGCTTCCGGGCGGGCCGTACAAGAACCCGGAAAAGCTCACCCCGGAGATTAAGCAGCTCTTCGACCGGAAGTACGGCCTGGACAAGCCCGTCGCCGTACAGTACGTGATGTATCTGGAAAACCTCCTCCAGGGGAACTTAGGGTACTCGTTTAAGTACGAAAATCAGACCGTCGACGAGATCATCGCTCGGAGTTTCCCGGTTTCCGCCCAAATCGGCCTTCAGGCCCTCCTCGTTGGACTTCCCGTAGGGCTTCTCTTTGGCATCTTGGCGGCCCTCTACCGCGCACGGGCGCTCGACTTTGGCCTCGTGTTTTTGGCCGTCCTTGGAGTTTCGATCCCCAGCTTCGTGCTTGCGGGCTTTCTCCAGTACATCTTTGGGGTGAAGCTGCGCGTCCTCCCCGTCGCCCTCTGGGGAGGGTTCGAATACTCCATCCTCCCCTCGCTGTCGCTTGCCGTGGGGGTCATCGCCCTCGTTACCCGCCTCATGCGCACCTCCATGCTCGATGTGTTGGGCGCGGACTTCCTCCGCACCGCGGTGGCCAAGGGCTTGAGCCGGAGGACCGTGATCTGGCGTCACGCTCTCCGAAACGCCCTCCTTCCGATCGTGACGATCTTCGGCGTCCTCGTCGTCGATTTGATCACCGGATCGATCATCATCGAGCAGATCTTCAGCGTTCCCGGGATCGGTCAGCACTACGTGACGTCGATCAACAACAACGACTACACCCTGGTGATGGGCCTCACCATTTTTTACAGTCTCCTCTTCGTCCTCGCGATCTTCTTCACGGACATCGCCTACGGGCTCGTCGATCCCCGAATTCGCATCGCCGGACGGAAGGAGTGAGCGATGTTGGGGGAACGGGATCACGTCCTGCCCGGAGGACAGACGTATGACGCCTCGCTCTTTCGGCCTCTCGCCAAAGGGGTAGACCGCGAAGAACTTGCCGGCCCTTCCCTCACCTTTTGGCAGGAAGTATGGCGGCGGCTGATCCGAAATCCTGTCGCCCTCGTTTCCCTCGGGTTTCTTCTCCTCATGATCGCATACGCCCTGTTCGTTCCGGAGCTGTCTCCTTACCGGACGATCAACCTCGATCTCGCCAACGCACGCCTCGCCCCGAGTTGGGAGCACCCCTTCGGGACGGACACGTTTGGTCGCGACCTCTTTCTCCGCGTCGCCCAAGGCGCGCGCATTTCCCTCTTCATCGCCTTTGCGGCGACGACGATCGATCTCCTCATCGGCGTGCTCTTGGGAGCTTTGGCAGGACTCCGGGGCGGAGTTACGGACAGCGTGGTCATGCGCACGATCGAAGTCCTCTCGGGGGTCCCGTGGCTCATCATGGTGATCCTCCTCATGCTCTACCTTGGGAGTGGCCTCTTCACGATGATCGTCGCCATGGCGATCACGGGTTGGACGACGATGGCCCGACTCGTGCGCGGGCAGGTTCTTGCCCTGAAAAATCAGGAATTCGTCCTCGCCGCCCAGGCATTAGGCGCTTCGACGTGGCGGATCCTCTGGCGCCACCTCTTTCCCAACGTCCTGGGAATCGTCGTCGTCCGCCTGACCATGAACATCCCCGGCGTGATCTTTACGGAGGCCGCCTTGAGCTTCATCGGGCTCGGTTTACAGCCGCCGCTGGCCTCTTGGGGCGTCCTCGTAAACGACGGGTGGCGCCTTCTCGAGACCCTTCCGTGGACCTTCTTCTCTCCGGCATTGGCGATCACGTTGACCTCTCTCGCCTTCAACCTCCTTGGCGACGCCCTCCGCGACGCCATCGATCCCCGGCTCCGGGTGTGAGGAGGGACCGCTATGCCGCAAGCGATCGAGACGCTTCATCCTCAAGAACCGCCCCCCGGATCCCGTGGACCGCTTCTGCGCGTTGAGGATCTGGGCGTGGACTTCCACACCTTTGCCGGCGTCGTCCAGGCCGTCCGCGGCGTTTCTTTTGAGCTCGGGCATGGAGAGACGCTGGCCATCGTCGGAGAGTCGGGAAGCGGGAAGAGCGTGACCGCTCAGGCGATCCTCGGCCTACTCCCCCAGCCTCCGGCGCGCATCCGGAGCGGACGGATTCTCTTTGGCGGTAGGAATTTGCTCGAACTCACCGAACGCGAGTGGGAAAACGTCCGCGGGCGCGAGATCGCCATGGTCTTTCAAGATCCCATGACCGCCCTCAATCCGACGATGCCCATAGGTCGGCAGATCTCCGAAGGGTACCAGAAGCACATGGGGGCGGGGGCGCGGGAGGCGGAGGAGTGGGCCGTGGAACTCCTCCGCCTCGTGGGGATTCCCCAGCCGGAGATCCGGATTCGCCAGTACCCCCACGAATTTTCCGGGGGGATGCGCCAGCGGGTGGTCATCGCCATCGCCCTCGCCGCGCATCCGAAGCTCGTCATCGCCGACGAGCCTACGACGGCCCTGGACGTGACGATCCAGGCGCAGATCCTCGAGCTCCTCATGGACCTCAAGGAGCGGTTTGGCACGTCGCTCATCCTCATCACGCACGACCTCGGCGTCGTCGCCCGCGTGGCCGACCGCGTCCTCGTGATGTACGCCGGCGAGGCGGCGGAGTGGGGGAGTGCGGAGGAGGTCTTTGCGGAAACCCGCCACCCGTACACCTGGGGGCTTCTCAACTCCCTTCCCCGTTTGGACAAAGATCGACGGGAGCCCCTCCTTTCCATCCCGGGAAGCCCTCCCAACCTCCTCAAGCCACCTCCCGGATGCGCCTTCCACCCCCGCTGTCCCTTCGCCATGGAGATCTGTCGGCAGGCGTCACCGCCTGAGTACCGGTTTTCGCCGACGCACGGTGCTCGCTGCTTTCTCCACCATCCTGCGGCTCCCCGAGTCGCTCCCGACTTGCAAGGGGGTGAGCGGGCGTGAGCCGGACCTTGGTCGAAGTCAAGCGCCTGAGCAAGTACTTTCGCCTGCGGCGCGGACAGGTACTTCGGGCGGTACACGACGTAAGCTTTACGATTCGCGAAGGGGAGACCTTTGGCCTCGTTGGCGAGTCGGGGAGCGGGAAATCCACCGTAGGACGGACGATTCTTCGCCTCTACGACCGCACGCAGGGGGATGTCCTCTTCGACGGCCGGGATGTCTTCGCCTTGCGCGGTCGCGACCTTCTCCGCTACCGGCGCGAGGCGCAGATGATCTTTCAGGATCCGTACGCTTCCTTGAATCCACGGATGATGGTGATGGACATCATCGCCGAGGGGATCGACATCCACCGCCTCGCGAAAACGCCAGCGGAACGCCGCGAGCGCGTCTACGCTTTGCTCGAAGCCGTTGGGCTTACGCGCGAGCACGCCCTTCGCTTTCCGCACGAATTTTCCGGCGGACAACGGCAGCGGATCGGCATCGCCCGCGCCCTCGCCGTGGAACCCCGCTTCATCGTCGCCGATGAGCCCATTTCCGCCCTGGACGTTTCCATTCAGGCCCAGATCGTCAATCTCCTCTTTCGCCTCAAGGAAGAACGCGGCCTTACGTATCTCTTCATCGCCCACGACCTCTCCATGGTCCGCTACCTCTCCGATCGCATCGGCGTGATGTACCTCGGGCACCTCGTGGAGGTCGCGCCGAGCGACGAGCTCTACCGGAACCCCCTCCATCCGTACACGCGGGCTCTGCTCTCCGCGATCCCCGTTCCCGATCCGCGGGTGGAGCGCACGCGGGAGCGCATCGTCCTCGAGGGAGAAATCCCTAGTCCCCTCCATCCGCCCAGCGGCTGTCCGTTTCGCACGCGTTGCCCGCTGGCGCAGGCACGCTGTGCGGAGGAATCTCCGCCTCTCCGGGAGGTGGCACCCGGACACTCCGTCGCCTGCCACTTCGTATAAGCGGGTCGCAGGCCTACCGTCCGTTTTGTCGAATTTCCGGTAAAGGGGTGACGGGATGCGCGCTTGGGTGTTTCGCGGCGCAAGGGTTCCTCTCGCGTTCGAGGAGGTTCCTCCCCCCGAACCCGGTCGCGGGGAGGTACGCGTTTGCCTTGCGGCGAGCGCTCTAAACCACAGGGATTTGTACTTTCTCGAAGGTTCGATGGAAGCCCGCCCCGGAGCAATCCTCGGCTCCGACGGGGCGGGGGTGATTTGTGCCGTTGGTGAGGGCGTGCCTACGTCCCGCGTAGGGGAACGCGTGTTCGTGGTACCGAGCCTAGGCTGGCACGAGGTATCCCCCGCCCCACCCGCAGGGTTTCGCATCCTCGGCGTGCCGGATCCCGGGACCTTTGCTGAGGCCGTGGTCGTGCCCCAAGAAAACGCCGTACCCATTCCCTGCGGCCTGACTTGGGAAGAGGCGGCGGCTCTCCCCCTCGCTTTCCTCACCGCCTACCGCGCCCTTTTTACGCGGGCGGGTCTCGAAAAAGGCGAGGATCTCCTGATCACAGGGATCGGCGGCGGCGTTGCCTTGGCGGCGCTGCAGTTGGCCGTGGCGCAGGGGGCGCGGGTGTGGGTCACTTCTCGGCACGAGAAAAAACGGCACCGTGCCCTGGCCCTCGGTGCGTCGGGCGCCTTTTCGAGCGCTTCGTTTGCCGCCGACGTCCGGCGCGAGGTGGGCGGCGTCGACGTCGTCCTCGAAGCGGTAGGCGGGGCGACGTTTGCCGAGAGCCTCGCCTCCCTCCGTCCCGGCGGCCGCATCGTCACCTTTGCCGCCGCCTACGGGGGCGAAGTCCGGCTCGCCTTGCGTCCTTTCTTCTACGGGCAGTACTCCCTCTTGGGGACGACGATGGGTTCCCTTGCAGAGTTTCACCGTCTCCTCGGGGAGTTCGTCGTCGGACGGGGCGTGCGTCCTGTGATCGACCGGGTCTTCCCCGCCGACCGCCTCCCCGAGGCGCTCGACTATCTCGCCGCGGGTGAGCACTTCGGGAAGGTCGTCGTGCGCTGGGGCGAGCCGCGCTGAATGCGGGTCTTTTCCCGCCGGGTACAGGCGCTAGACTCCTTTTGCCATCCCTTGCTCCGTACCCCGAAAGGTTTCGTGGGGGCGAAGGAGTTTGAAGGAAAATTCCCCGGGAAGCGGTCAAGGAGCCCCGGGCGTTCCCCGGACGACGTAGATGGGGAAGGGAGAACGGCGGAGGACTTCCTCGGCGACGCTGCCGAGGAGGAGCCTTCCCAGCCCCGAACGTCCCGTGTTTCCCAAAAAAATGGCGTCGGCGCCGACGTGCGTTGCCGTGCGGAGGATCCCGTCGACGATGTTCCCGCGCGCCAGCCAGAGTCGAACTTGGGTGCCCCTTTGCGAGGCCACCCGGGCGAGGAGGTACAGCCCGCGGATTCCTTGGGCGACGTGCCCTTCGTTTTGGGTCCTCTCGAGGAGAGGGGACCCTTCTTCGGGTAAAGGCTCGGGTTCTGCCTCGCCGTCCGGGTCGACGTACACGGCGTGGAGCCGGGCACCGAGGGCGACGCCCAGGGCGAGGGCGTGGCCGGCGGCGGCGAGAGAAGGGGAAGAGCCGTCGAGGGCCACGAGGAGGGTACGAAGGGGTTTCGCCGAAGTCAGGAGGAGTGCCTCTCCGCCGGCCTCGGAGGAACCCTCCGGGCGGGTGAGGGGGGAGCGGTCCTTCGGGTTGCGCATTGCCTTCCCTCCTTACGGTACGATCGAGTCGATGGAGTCGTTTTCCCTTCGCATCCCTTGCCTTTGGGAAACCGCGAAGGGGGCCGTCTTCGATGCAAAAGGAGCGGGGGCCAGGGGAGATGTTCCTCGACGACGTGGACTTTCGGACGCTGCGCATTTTTCTCGAGGTCGCCGCCGCGGGGAGTATGAGCCGGGCGGCGCAAACCCTCTACCTCGCCCCGTCGACGGTGAGCGAAACCGTACGCCACCTCGAACGCGCCTTGGGCGTCCGCCTCTTCGCCCGCGGCCCCCGCGGCGTGATCCTCACGGAAGCAGGCGAAGCGTGGGCGACCCACGTCCGGGATATCCTCGAGCGATGGGATGCCGCCTTAGGCGAACTTTCCCCCGGGGCTCGCGACGACCTTTCCGGGACGCTCGCCGTCGCGACGAGCCGAACGGTCGGCGAGTACCTCCTTCCGCGAATTCTCCCGGCTTTTCTCTCCCGCCATCCCGGGGTAGACGTGCGCCTCCGCCTGGGAAACACGGAAGAGGCCCTTCTCGCCCTAGAACGGCGCGAGGTAGTCGGAGCTCTGGTGGAGGGAGACGTGCCGCCTCACCCGTCCTTTCGCAAAGTTCCCGTGCTCCGCGACGTCCTCGCCTTCGCCGCTCCTGCCGGCGGTTGGGAGGTTTGCGCAGCGTGCCAATGTTTTTCCGAGGCGGGCGGCACGCGCCTCCGAAGGCGGAACGCCTCCTGCAGAACGTCGAAGGGGGAAGCCCCGTTTGCCGACAATGCCTGCAAAGTGCTCGCGCAGGCGCGCTGGCTCGTGCGCGAGCCGGGTTCGGGAACGCGGGCGCTTACGGAAGACCTGTGGCAGGCGTTGGGTATCCTCCCCGTCCGAACGCTCGTCTTGGGGAGCGTGCACGCCATTCTCGAGGGGGTCGCCGCGGGACTCGGGGTCGCCCTTCTCCCCGAACGGGCCCTCGCTTCCTACGCGTCGCGCGTCGCGGTGTGTCGGCCGCTGACGGGGCCTTTGGAGTCCCGCTTCGTCCGTCGGTTCCACCTCGTCACGCGGCTCGGGGAAGGAACCCACCTCCTCTCCGCCTTTGCCCGCGCCGTGCGCGCTTCAGCGGAGGAGGAGGGTGACGAGAAGGCCGTCGACGAGGACGAGGAGGATGCTCGCAAGCGCGCCGACGGCAAAGGCCCGGTATCCTAGGCGGCGGAGCGTGACGAAGTCTGCGCTCAGGCCGATGGCCGCCATGGCGGTGGTGAGGAGGAAGGTGGCGAGGTCGATCGTCCCCTGCCGCACGGAAGGCGGTACGGGGACGAAACTCCCGAGAAGGGCGACGGCGAGAAATCCCAAGACAAACCAAGGGAAGGGCGGTCGCGCCCGCCGTTTGTCGGGGGAAACCGACGACGCCGGTTCTTCCCGCCAGAAGAGCCCGATCCCCAGGGCGATGGGGACGAGGAGCGCGACGCGGGTTAGCTTGACGAGAAGCGCGACGTTCGTCACCGCGTGGCCAAAGGGATAGGCCGCGGCGACGACGTGGGCCACCTCGTGCAGCGTGGCGCCGAGGAAAGTCCCTCGGCCGAGGTCCGTCCAGGGGATCCCGGGAAGGACGAGGAGGTCGAGGACGGTAAAGATCGTGCCGAGGAAGGCCACGCTCGCGACGGCCGCGGCCGTCTCGCTCTCGTTTGCCCGAACCTGGGGGGCGACGGCGAGGACGGCGGCGGCCCCGCATACCGAGACGCCGCTCGCCGTTAGGACTCCGAGTCGCCGTTCGAGGGCGAAGCGGCGGGCGAGGGCGAGCGTCGTCCCAAAGGCGAGGGCGATGGACGCCACCGCGAGGAGGAGGGGGAGAATCCCGAGCCCGAGGATGTCTCCCAGGGTGAGGCGCATTCCGAGGAGGACGATCCCGGCGCGCAGGAGCCGTTGGGCGGCAAACCGGATCCCCACAAAGGCGGATGCGGGGACGTCCATGAGCTCTCGCCACGCCATCCCCACGAGAATGGCGAGGACCATGGGGCCGAAGACCTTGAGGCCGGGGAGGTTCGCGAGGAGGAGGGAGGAGTAGGCGAGGAGCAGGGCGAGGACGAGGCCTTGGAAGAACCCTCGGGCGTTTTGGAGGCGCGCCCGAGAGGCTTGGGTGGCGGGGGCGCGGTTGTCCTTCGAGACCCCCGGCATGGTTTGGGACATCGGGCACACCTCCTGCGGCGGCTTTGCGCTTTTATCCTATCAGGGGAAGGGGACTTTGGCGTTCGCGCTTTCCGAACGGAAGGCGGGGAGTTGGCGAACGCCATCCCGAGGCGTCCGAAGCGGCGAGAGGGTATCGTAGGGCATGGCCCGTTCCTTTGACTGTCGGGCGGAAAATGCGTAAGATGAAAAACGAAAAATTCATCC
Source organism: Brockia lithotrophica (assembly GCA_003050565.1). Classification (NCBI taxonomy): domain Bacteria; kingdom Bacillati; phylum Bacillota; class Bacilli; order Thermicanales; family Thermicanaceae; genus Brockia; species Brockia lithotrophica. The sequence continues at coordinate 148,188 of PEBW01000003.1, read as the reverse complement.
CGGACACGCGAGGATGGGGAGGAGTACCCGGGAGAAGGCCCGTGCAGAGAGGGGTTCCCGAGGCTGAGAGGACCCCCGGGTCGGCCCGGAGAAGGTGGCCCCGGAGCGGCACCGCGAAGCTCGGGGATCGGGTTCGGGGAACGCGGTCGATCCGTCGGGAGACGGTCTTGGCCGTCCGTTCTCCGCTTTCGCCTCGGGTGACAAGGGAATGCCGGTTGGCCCCGTTATCGGCCGGCGAGAGCGCCTGTGTTCGCGCATCGGGGATTTGCCTCGGAAATGTTTCTCCAAGGGGAAAAGCCGTTTCCCCCACCCGAAGCGCACGATCCCTCGGGGCACGGGCGAAGAAAGGTGGTACCGCGAAGGCGGGGGGGGTCTTCGTCCTTTCGAGGACGGCCCCCCCTTTGCGCTTTCCCCGCTTCGGGGCGGCGGGGGTTCGCCGCGTCTCGTGTCGTGGGCCCCCAGCAGCCGCGCCCCGCGTGACGTTTGATTTGTTGCCGGAGCACGGCGCGCCGTGGAGCGAAAACGCCGAGATCGAGGAGGGACGGTTCGATGGCGAAGGAACCGGAGAGGCGAAACTCCGAAGGAGGAGAAAGCGCGGGTTTTTCCCAGGCGCAAGGCGCCTCTGCACCGACACTTCCTAAAACCTACGATCCCCGGGAGATCGAGCCCAAGTGGGCGGAGTTCTGGCACCGCCACGGACTCTTCACACCCGTAGGAGGCGAGGAGCGCAAGACGTTTTCCGTCGTCATCCCGCCTCCCAACGTCACGGGCTCTCTGCACCTCGGCCACGCCCTAAACAGCACGCTCCAAGACATCTACGTCCGCTACCACCGGATGCGGGGGTACGACGCGCTCTGGCTTCCGGGGATGGACCACGCCGGCATCGCCACGCAGGTCGTCGTGGAGCGCCGCCTCGCCCAGGAGGGGCTCACGCGCCACGACCTCGGGCGCGAGAAGTTCCTCGAACGCGTTTGGTCGTGGAAGGAAGAGTACGCCGAGCGCATCCGCAGCCAGTGGCGCAAGCTCGGCCTCTCCGTGGACTTCACGCGCGAACGGTTCACCCTCGACGATGGGTACGTGCGGGCGATCCGCGAGGTGTTCGTCCGCCTCTACGAAGAGGGGCTCATCTACCGGGCGCCGTACATCGTCCACTGGGATCCCGTGGCCCAGACCGTCCTCTCCGACCTGGAAGTCGTCTACAAGGAAGTCGAGGGTAAGCTCTACTACGTTCGCTATCCCCTTGCCGACGGCTCCGGGCACATCGTCGTGGCCACGACGCGGCCGGAGACGATGCTCGGCGACGTGGCCGTAGCCGTTCACCCCGAGGACGAGCGCTACCGCCGGCTCGTGGGCAAAGAGGCGATCCTCCCGCTCGTCGGGCGGCGCCTCCCGATACTCGCCGATGCGGCGGTAGACCCCGAGTTCGGGACGGGTGCGGTGAAGATCACCCCGGCCCACGACCCCCTGGACTTCGAGATCGGCCGCCGCCACGGACTCGAGGCCGTCGTCGTCATCGACCCTCACGGGCGGATGAACGAAAACGCCGGCCCGTATCGCGGGCTCGACCGCTTCGCCTGTCGGGAGAAGATCGCCGAGGACCTCGCCCGCGAGAGCTACCTGGAAAAGGTCGAGCGACACGTCCATGCCGTCGGACACTCGCAGCGCACGGACGCCGTCGTCGAACCCTACCTGTCCACGCAGTGGTTCGTCCGCATGAAGCCCTTGGCCGAACGTGCCCTCGCCGCCCTTCGCGAAGGACGGGGGCCGAGGTTCGTCCCGGAACGTTTCGAAAAGATCTACGTCCACTGGCTGGAGAACGTACGGGACTGGGTGATTTCCCGCCAGCTCTGGTGGGGGCACCGAATTCCGGCGTGGTACTGCGAGGACTGCGGGGCGACGACCGTATCCCGCGAAGACGTCCACACGTGCCCGGTGTGCGGGAGCCCGCGCGTGCGCCAGGAAGAGGACGTCCTGGACACGTGGTTTAGCTCCGCCCTCTGGCCCTTTGTAACCCTTGGATGGCCGGAGGACACGGAGGACCTCCGGCGCTTCTACCCTGCCGATCTCCTGGTCACGGGCCACGACATCCTCTTTTTCTGGGTGGCGCGCATGGTGTTCATGGCGCTTCCCTTTACCGGCAAGGTTCCCTTCCGCGACGTCTACCTCCACGGGCTCATTCGGGACGAGGACGGGCGCAAGATGTCCAAGTCCGTGGGCAACGTGGTTGACCCGCTCGAGGTGGTCGACGCGTACGGCGCCGACGCCCTTCGCTTCATGCTTTCTACGGGCGTCACCCCCGGGCAGGACATGCGCTTCCGTTGGGACCGCGCGGAAGCGGCGCGGAACTTCGCGAACAAGATTTGGAACGCCACGCGCTTCGTCCTCATGAACTTGCGCGACGAAGACCTTCCCTTCGAGCTCGCCACGCCCGAGGGGATTCGAGAGTTCGCCGCCGCGCGGGCGTCCTTTGCGCCGGAAGACCGTTGGGTCCTCCACCGCCTTGCGGAGACCGCCGAGCGTGTCACGGAACTCCTCGAGCGGTACGAGGTCGGCGAGGCGGGGCGCGCCCTCTACGACTTCCTCTGGGACGAATTTTGCGACTGGTACGTAGAGCTCGCCAAGGGGCCGATCTATGACGGCCCGCCGGAGGCGCGGAAGCGGGTGCAGGCCGTCCTCGTCTTTGTCCTCGACCACGCCTTTCGCCTTCTCCACCCGTTCATGCCCTTCCTCACGGAGGAACTCTGGCAAAAGCTCCCCCACACGTCCCGGGTTGCGCCCTCCCTCCCGCATCCCTCCCGCGTCCCGAGCCTCGTTCTCGCTCCTTGGCCGACCACGGTGGGGGTTACGCTGGAGGCCTTCCGGGCCGACGCAGACGTCGCACTCCTCGGGCGATTCCAGGAGATCGTTCGCCTCGTCCGCAACCTCCGGGCCGAGGTAGGGGTGCCGCCGCAGGCCAAGATTCCCCTGCACGTCCGCGTGGACGCCGAAGAGGCGTCGGCCGTGTTCCGCACCTTTGCCGGGGCTTTCGAACGACTCGCCCGCGCGGAACTCGTTCGGGTGGGGCGCGACGTGAGGCGCCCGCCTACCTCCCTAACCCTCGTCTTCTCCGGCGGAGAGGGGTACGTCCCCTTGGAGGACCTCGTGGACCTCGACGCGGAAATCGCCCGCCTCCGGCGCGAGCTCGACCGCCTGGACGGCGAGCTCGAGCGCGTGCAGCGGAAGCTCCTAAACCCGGAATTCACCACCCGCGCGCCGGAGGAGGTCGTGTCCAGAGAACGTGCCAAGGAGGCGGAGTACCGCGAGCTTCGGGAACGCGTGCGTTCGCGCCTCGAGGAACTCACCCGTGCGGCGAGCGAGAGGCGACGGAAATCCTAGGGGAAAGGGGGCCCCTCTCGTGGAGGACGTGCGGCGTGCAATCGGCGGGGAGGCGGAAGAACGTGCCGCCCACCTCGCCTGGGTGAAATCCTTTGCCCCCGAGGGGAGCGCCCTCGGACTCGAACGGATCGAAGCCCTCCTCGCCGCCCTCGGTCTTCCCCGGGACGCCGTGCCGGCTGTGCACGTGGCGGGGACGAACGGCAAAGGGTCCGTGACGCGCACGGTGGCGGCGATCTTTTCCGCGGCGGGACGTCGTGTCGGCGTCTACACGTCGCCGCATTTGGAGGATTACTGGGAACGCGTGGAGGTCGACGGCGCTCCCGTGCGCACGGAGACGCTCGCGGCCTTTCGCCGCGAGGTGGAGACGGTGCTTCCGCGGCTCGCCGCCCGCGGCCTCGTCCCCACGGAATTCGAGGTCATGACCGCCCTCGCGTGGTACGCATTCCTCCGCGAAGGCGTGGACCTCGCCGCCGTGGAGGTGGGACTGGGCGGCCGCCTCGACGCCACGAATGCCCTCCACCCCAAGGTGGCGGCGATCACGACCGTCGGGTACGACCACGTGCACATCCTCGGACCGACGCTCCGGGACATCGCCCGGGAAAAGGCGGGGATCCTCAAACCCGGCGTGCCCGTCGTCGTGGGCCCCCTTCCCCCCGAGGCGAGGGAGGTCGTCCTCGCCGAGGCGGAGGCGCGTGGGGCACCGGTGTTTCTCTGGGGGCGCGACTATGCGGCGGAAGACGTCGTCCCTTGCGACGCGTTTCCGGGTGCCGTGCGCTTCACCTACCGCGGGCCCTGGGGTACGCGCCCGAACCTCGTCCCCGGACTCGCCGGAGCGCACCAGGCGCAAAATACCGCCGTCGCCGTCCTCGCCGGCGAGCTCCTCGCCCGCGCCGTCGGAATTCCCCTGCCCGACGAGGCGGTACGCCTTGGGCTCGCCGCGGTGCGCCACAAGGGACGGCTCGAGTTTCTTCCCCCGGACGTGTGGCTCGACGGTGCCCACAACCCCGAAGGAGCCCGCGCTCTGGCCGAAGCGCTTTCGAACGTCTTGGCCCGGGGGGCTGCCGAGCCTCGCGCGGTCTTTCTCCTCGCCACCTCGGCGGACAAGGACGTTTCGGAGATCCTCCGCCCCCTGCTTCCACTCGCCCGTGCGGCGTTCGTCACGCGCTACACCGGATCGCGGGCGATGTCCCCCGACGTTCTCGCCGCGCACGTGCGCATGATCGCCCCGCGGTTGGACGTATGGATAAACGAAGACCCGCAAGGGGCGTTTCTCGAGGCCCTCGCGGGCGCTCGCCAGGCGGGAGTACCCCTCGTCGTCTGCGGTTCTCTCTACCTCGTGGGGGAACTCCGGGGGTTTGCGCACAGCGTTTTGGGGGTCGAGGAACGCGCGCCGCGAACCCCGGCAATCCCCCCTGGGAAGGACTGACCACGCGATGAACGTTCGCCACCTCCACTTCATAGGCATCGGAGGGACGGGGATGAGCGCCCTGGCCCGCGTCTTCCTCGCCCGCGGCGTGCGGGTGAGCGGCTCGGACGTGGCGGACCGACCGATCCTCCGCGTCCTTCGGGAGGAGGGCGCCACGGTATACGTCGGCCACAGACCCGAGCACGTGAACGGGGCGGAGGCGGTCGTCTACACGTCCGACGTCCCCGAAGACAACGTCGAATTCGTCGAGGCGGCGCGGCGGGGATTGCCCCTCTTCCACCGCTCCGATCTCCTCGCCCTGCTGCTCAACGAGGCGCGCGGCGTCGCCGTCGCCGGTTCCCACGGCAAGACGACGACCACGGCGATGATCGCCTTCGTCCTCCGGGAAGCGGGAGCCGATCCGACGTACCTGATCGGGGGGGAGATCATAGGCGAAGCGGGGAACGCCCGCGCGGGGAAGGGGGACCTCGTCGTCGCCGAGGCGGATGAAAGCGACCGCACCTTCCTCAAGTACGCCCCCTCGGTAGCCGTCCTCACGAACCTGGAAAGCGATCACCTCGAAAACTACGGCGGATCCTTCGTCTCCCTCCGGGATGCCTTCGAAGAGTTCGTGTGCCGCGTCCGTCCCGATGGCACCCTGGTCGCGGGTTGGGACGACCCTTCCGTCCGGGAGATCCTCGCCAAGGCCAAGGCGCGCTGTTCCGGACGCTTTCCGGAAGTCGTCCGCTACGCGCTCGTCGCCGAAGACGTCGAGGTCCGCGGGGAAGCGCTCGTCTCCCAAGGGGGAAAGTACCGCTTCCGCATTCGAGAGGGAGGGATCCCCGCGGCCGAGGTGAGCCTCGGAATCTACGGCCGACACCACGTGTACAATGCCCTCGCCGCGTACGCCGTCCTCCGCCGTCTGGGGATTGCCGCGGAGGAAATCGCCCGGCACCTCGCGCGCTACCCCGGAGTGCACCGGCGCTTTGAGGTCCTCGGGGAAGCGCACGGGGTACTCGCCGTGGACGATTACGCCGTCCATCCGACGGAGATCGCCGCGACGCTGGCGACGGCGCGCGAAACCGGACGGCGCGTGGTGGCCGTCTTTCAGCCGCACCGCCGGGCGCGTGCCTACTACCTCTTTCGCGAGTTCTTGCCCGCCTTCCGCCATGCCGACCTCGTCCTCGTCCTTCCCGTGTACTCGCCCAAGAACGACCGCAAGGAATTCGCGATCGAAGGGTGGGAATTCGTCGAAGGAATTGCCCGCGAGAGCGGCGTTCCCGCGGCTTACCTTCCTTCGCTCGACGTCGCCCTTGCCTGGCTCGAAGCGACGCTGCGCCCGGGCGACCTCCTCCTCACGTTGGGAGCCGGCGACGTGCGGCGACTCGGCGAGAGGTGGGTGGAGCAGGGGAGGGCAACGTCGGGAAGGTAGGCGACGCGCTCCGTCCCTGCGATCCGCAGGACCGTGAACCCCGGAATGCCTAGGAGGCTCCTCCTCTTGCTAGGCCCGTTGACCTAAGCTACACTAGCCATGAAGGCAATCGGGGGAACGAGAGCGTGGGAAACGCGCGCCTTCTCCTCGAGGAAAATCCGGGAGGGAAGGGCGTCGCAGTTCCGCAGGTGCGTAGGTGCCCCGAGACGAGACGTCGAGGATGGAGTGGGACCCGACGCTGTGGGAAAGGGCGAAGGACGCGTAGCTGCAGTGCTCTACGCCGCCGGTGTGGTGCTTCTCGGCTTGGCCTTTCGCGTGGGCGGAGAAGGTGGAGTGACCTCCGAGGGGGCAGGGGCGACGGCGATCGTTCCCATCCTCCTCTGGGTTGCTGCGCCCCTTCTCGGTTGGCTCTCGTTCGTGGACCGGCGGGTGTACCTCTTTTGGGATGTCGCCCCGGCTCTCTTTCTCCTCTACGCGTACGGTCCCTTGGCCGAGTTCTTCTTCGGGCAGCTCGTGGCCGTAGGGGCGATTTTGGGGATTCGGCCCCACGGCGCGCGCAAGGCCTTTTCCCTTCTCGCGCTCTTCGCCGGGATGTCCCTGTTCGGGGCGATCGGCCTCTGGCTCGTGAAGTTCGCCCTTGCTCCCACCTCTGTTCCTTCCTTTTTTGCGCCGGGTCCGGTGGTTTCTTCGCTTGGGGAGAGCCTCGCCGTGACCGCCGTCCTCCTCCTCTTCCGCACGGGGGGCCTGTTCGCGTGTTGCGGGATCGGACACCGCTTCGTGGCCGCACACGCTTCCTTTTGGCGGTGCGGCGCGGCCCCGCCCTCCGTCCGACCCTGGGTGGTCGTCGTCCTCCTCTTCGCCTACGGCTGGAGCGTGTTTTGGCTTTTTGCCTTTCCCGTGGGCGGAGATGTCCGGCGGGTCGTCGCCTTGTGGTTCGTGGGGTGGGGGACCTACCTCCTCCTCGCCGCGGGCGCCCGCCGGCTCCTCGCCGTTTGGCAGGAAAAGGAGTCCTATCGCCTCTACCTCTTGGCCTCGCGCGGTTTGCGCCGTGAACTCGAGTTTTCCCGGGTGGCGGAAGAGGCGGCGCGCGTGGCATCGCGTTTTTTCCCGCGCATGCGCCTCGTCGTCCGCGTATACTCCCCCGTTACGCGCCAGCAGGCGTACCTCGAAGTCCGCGAGGACGGTACGCACGAGTTTGCCCTGCGCTCCGAGCCCCTCGCCGCCTTACCCTCTCCTTGGGGGAAGGAGGAGGTACGGCCGATCACCACGCTGGAAGGGAAGGAAGCCCTCTTTTTCTCCTTTACCGGCGCGGGGCGGTTCCGGGAAGGAGGGCACCCTTCGGTCGCCTCGGGCGATGCGGGTGGGGGCGTGTACGGATACGTCTTTCTCTACGGCGCGCGGGCGTTTTCGACGGCAGGGACGGAGCTCTTTCTCTCCCTTTTTGGACAAGACGTAGGCGACGCCTTTGCCCTCGCCTTTGCCTATTTCGACATCGTAAAGCGGCAAAACGAAGACCTCCTTACGGGACTTCCCAACTACCGCGCGCTCGACCGCGACTTCGCCGCCTTTCGCGCCCTCGGGGAGCGGGGGATGCCCATCGCCCTCCTCATGGTGGACATCGATCGCTTTAAGCCCGTGAACGACACATTCGGGCACATCGCCGGCGACATTGTCTTACGCAAGATCGCCCAAGTCCTTAAGGAGTTCGCCGAACGGCGCGGTGGGTACGCATATCGCTACGGCGGCGAAGAATTCGTCCTCGTATTTCCCGGATACACCGAGGCCGAGGCCGCGCTGATCGCCGAGGAGCTTCGCGCCGAGGTGGCGGCCACCCCCGTGAGCTTTCCCAACTTTTTGGGGGCCGGCGACCTCGTCACCCTCCACCGCACGGTGAGCATCGGCGTCGCGGCGTATCCGGAAAGCGCCGAGGAACTCGAAGACCTCGTACGAAACGCCGACCGCGCGATGTACTTCGGCGCCAAGTTCCGCGGGCGCAACCGCGTGGGCCGGTACACCCTTCACGTGTCCGCCGGACCCGAAGATGCATGAAGGGAAGAGGGGGGCAGAGGATGCGGAGCTTCCTCGACCTCTTTGCCGAGGCCGTCGGACGGGGGGCGACGGACCTCCACGTCACGGCCGGCGAGCCGGCGATCTTGCGCGTGCACGGGCGCCTCGAACGCCTCGCGTCGGTGGTTTCGGCGGAAGACCTGGAGAGTTTCCTCGAGGAAGTCGCCGGGGAACGGAAGCTCGAAGGGTGGCGGCGGGGAGAAGAGGTGGACGCTTCCTTCGCCGCCCCCGGAGGCGGGCGCTTTCGGCTCCACTTTTACCGCTCCTTGGGGCGGACGTCCCTCGCGGCGCGTCGCCTCCAGGAAGAGATTCCCGAGCTCGAGAGTCTCGGCTTGCCCGCACGCGTGGAAGAGTGGTTGGCGTATCGAGACGGGCTCGTCCTCGTGACGGGTCCCACGGGGAGCGGGAAGTCGACGACCCTCGCCGCCCTCGTCGAACGCATGAACCGCACGGAACGGCGGCACATCGTCACGCTCGAAGACCCCGTGGAGTACGTGTTTGTCGAGAAACGCTCCGTGATCCACCAGCGCGAGTTCGGGCTGGACTTTACAGATTTCTCCAAGGCGCTACGTGCCACCCTGCGCCAAGATCCGGACGTGATCCTCGTCGGCGAAATGCGCGACCTCGAAACGATTCGCACCGCCCTCACCGCCGCGGAGACCGGACACCTCGTGCTCGCCACCTTGCACACGAACGACGCGGCCCAGACGATCGACCGCATCGTAGACGTCTTTCCTCCGGAACAGCAGCGGCAGATCCGCGTCGAACTCGCCGCGACGCTCCGCAGCGTGTTGTCCCAGCGCCTCTTACCCAGAGCGGGAGGGCGCGGACTCGTGCTCGTCGCGGAGCTCCTGGTGAATACCCCCGCGGTAAAAAACCTCATTCGCCAAGGGAACACGCACCAAATCCCTACGCTCCTGGAAACGGGTCGGGCGCTGGGGATGCAATCCTTCCGCCAGGACATCGAAGAAAAGCTCCGCGCAGGGCTCTTGGACCCCGAGGTTGCCGCCCTCTACCTTCCGTAAACGTCGCCGCCTCGGAGGCGGGGAGAACTTGCGGACGCCGGTTCTCCTCTCCCGGTGCCGTCACATCGGCATCGGTTTGTCCACCGACGCATATACCTGGATCGAAGCGTTCGGTGGGGAGGCGGTAGCATGACCGATGAATCGACCGGCGGTTTTCGCGAGCGGGGCTTTCGTCCTTCAAGACCGCAGGTAGTCGTAGAGACGGGACGTTCGCGCCGGGGAGGCGACTCGCCGGGTACGTCCGCCCCCCCGCGTCCGTGGATTCGCCAAGGCGCCGGCGCGGCCGAGACCACTTCCGTCTTCCGCCGCTTGTACGGAAAGGAACGCCCCCGCGACGGGCGCCCGTCACCCGCACCTCGGGAGGGAGATGCGGGACCCGGAGAACGCCTCTCGCAGGAAGGCGGGGAAGACCGCGCGGACGGGGTACGGCTGCAGGGGGAGCGGATGCCCTCTTCGTCCGCGGGCGGCGTGCTCGTCACCGTACCTTCGGGTGACTTGGCACCCGAAGAAACTTGGTTCGTCGGGTTGTCCGAGGGAGAGGAAGGGAACGCCCGCGGTCTTTTGTCCCCGGAAAAAGAATTTTCCCCGAAGGAACCTCACGGGTTTGTGGTACGGGGAAGGCGGGAGATTCCCCTCGAGTCCCCGAAGGCGTACGTGCTCACACCTTCGGCGTTTCGCCGGCGCCGGAGCGAGGTCCTTGCCTGGATTTGGACGATTCTCGCGGCGGTGGTGCTCGGCCTGTTCCTCGGGTACGTCGTCCTCTGGCTCATGGCGCACTCGGATCTCCACAGACTTCCCGAAGATGCGGCGAGTCCCCGGGCGAGTTCTCCGACCGTTCCGGGGACCGTTCACCTCGCCCCGCAACGCTTTTACCTCCTCCAGGTAGGGGCCTACCAAGACGCGGCAAAGGCGGAAGCTGCAGCCTCCGAGTTAAAGGCCAAGGGGGTAACTCCCGTCGCGGCGGCGGAAGACGTGCATCGCCTGTTCGCGGGGTTGGCGGTGCGCGAGGCCGATGCCCGCCTCCTCGCGCGGGCGTACGACGATCTTGGCGTCGAGGTGTACGTCAAGGCGTACACAGTCCCCGAGCAGGACGTAAACCTCTCTGCGAGCGACGCGGAGACGTCGCAGGCACTCGGCGACTTCCTCACCGCCTTCACGTTCTTGGTCGAAAAGACGTCCATGTGGACGGCGGCGGGCGTTGAGGGCCCGGTCGTGATCGACGAAGAGGCGTGGCAGGAGTTCCGGGAAGCCGCCGACCGTTTCCGCGTACGGGGGGAAACCCTCGAAAAACGTCTGAACGGGGCTTCTGCTTCCGCGATGGCGGGAATGCGCACCCACCTCGACGCGGCGGTTGCCGGCATGGTGAAGTACGTGGAGAAGCCGGACAAAGACCGGCTTCAGACTTCTCAGGGAGAACTGGTGCGGGCCTTCCTCGCCTACCGGGAATTTCTCGCCGCGCTCGCCCAAACGAACCCGTGAGGTTTGCCGCGCCCGCCGGCCTTTTCTCAAAACCTCGAGCTTCTTCATCTTCTTCAAAAATCTGGCATGCGGGGGCCCGAACGGGGCCTCCGCTTTTTCCGTTGTGGCCTCCGCTTTGCCTTCGAAGTCCTCGCCGGCGGAGTTCACGAAGTTCAAAAGAAACTTCCGCGTTTTGCCGTCGTTCCTCCTCCCGCCGCGCTTTTGCCCGTAGGAGAAGTCCGGTATAATGAAACGAGATCCCGCACGGACCGGCGGGATGACAGGAGTCGAGCACGGCGTGGAACTCGGACCCGCAAATTCGGGCACGTACGACGATTTTCGCCCTAGAGATTCGGCGGTGGAGCGTAAAGGCGATGCGCACCAACTCTTCGCTTCCCCCCATCGTGCTTGCGAGTGCTTCTCCCCGGCGTTCGGCCCTGTTTTCCCTCTACGGCCTTCCCTTCGCCGTCGTGCCGAGCGGCGTCGAAGAGGTGCTCCCCCGGGGTGCAGGCGGTGCAGAAGCGAGCGTGTCCTTGGCTGCGGCCAAGGGCGAGGAGGTGTACACCCGCCTTAGGAAGGAGAGCCCCGACGTGATCGTCCTCGCCTTCGACACGCTCGTCGAACTCGAAGGGCGCATCTTCGGGAAGCCGGAGGGCGAAGAAGAGGCGCGGGCCATGCTCCGAGCTCTTTCCGGGCGCGCCCACGCCGTGTTCACGGGCTACGCCGTATTTTCTCCGCGCGGACGGCAGGTAGGGTACGAGCGCACCGTCGTTCGCTTTCGCCCCCTTGCGGAGGAGGAAATTTCCGCGTACCTCGCTACGGGAGAACCGTTCGGAAAGGCGGGGGCGTATGCCGCACAAGGGCAGGGAGGGATCTTCGTCGAGGGGGTCGAGGGGGACTTTTCCAACGTCGTCGGGCTCCCCCTGGGCCGGGTCGGCGCGGTTCTTCGCGCGATGGGGATTCACCCTCTGCCGTGGGGACCACCGCATCCTCCCGTACCTCCCGAGGAACTCGGCCTCTTCCGTGCCCGAGCGTGACGGAGGGGATGCTTCCGCGGGAGTGGGTACCCCGGAGGGAAGGGGGCGTTGCGCCGCCGCCTCGCGGCGAAGACGTCCGCGGAGGAAGGGAGAGGAGGAGTAATGCGCCTCAAGGATCTCCCCCCGGAAGAACGGCCGCGCGAGCGCCTCCTCGAGGTAGGACCGGAAAAGTTGAGTACCGCAGAGCTCATCGCCATCCTTCTCGGAAGCGGGATTCGGGGGCGATCGGCTCTCCACCTCGCCCAGGAAATCCTCGCCCAGTCTGGGTCCCTGCGAAAACTCTTGGATCAAGGGGTTGCGGGACTTGAGCGCATTCCCGGCGTGAAGCGCGCCAAGGCCGTCCAGCTCGTCGCGGCGCTGGAGCTCGGACGTCGTCTGTGGCGGGAGATGCGCGAGGCGCGTCCCGTGGTCACCTCCGCCGCGGAGGCGGCTGCCCTCCTCTTAGAAGAGCTGCGGCATCGTCCGGTAGAACACTTCGTGGTTCTTGTCTTGGACACCCGCCACCACGTCCTCGACCTCGTGCACCTCGCCGTGGGGACGGCGGACGAAGCGCTCGTCTCTCCGCGCGAGGTCTTTGCGGAGGTGCTCCGGCGGCGGGGGCGCAAGGTGATCCTCGCCCACAACCACCCGAGCGGGGACCCCACGCCGAGCGCCGAAGACGTTCTCCTTACGCGTCGTCTCGTAGAGGCGGGGAAGCTCCTCGACGTCGAAGTTGTCGACCACATTGTCGTAGGCGCCGACGGCTACGTGAGCCTGCGGGAAAGCGGCCGGTGGTGAAAGGAGCGAGCAAAGAGGTGTTCTCCATGACGCGCGACATGGGCATCGACCTCGGTACGGCGAACACGCTCGTCTACGTGAAGGGGAAGGGGATCGTCCTCAAGGAGCCCTCCGTCGTCGCCGTGAACACGAAGACCGGCGCCGTCGAGGCGGTCGGCGAAGACGCGAAGCGAATGGTCGGGCGAACGCCCGCCTCGATCGTCGTAAAGCGCCCTCTCAAGGACGGGGTGATTGCCGATTTCGACACCACGGAGGTCATGATCCGCACGTTCATCCAGAAGGCGCAAAAGAAGGGGCTCTTTTCCCGCCGTCCGAACATCATGATATCCATCCCCCTCGGGGTAACGCCCGTAGAGCGGCGCGCCGTGGAAGATGCCGCCCGGCAGGCGGGGGCGAGGGAGGCGATGACGATCGAGGAGCCCTTCGCCGCCGCCATCGGCGTAGACCTCCCCGTTTGGGAGCCTACGGGCAGCATGATCGTGGACATCGGCGGCGGGACGACGGAGGTGGCGATCATCTCCCTCGGCGGGATCGTCATCGGTCAGTCCGTGCGCGTCGCCGGTGACGAGATGGACGATGCGATCCTCCAGTATGTGAAGCGGCGCTACAACCTCCTCATCGGGGAGCGGACGGCAGAAGACCTCAAAATCGAGTTGGGGAGCGCCCTTCCTCCCGAAGGTGGGGACGGACCGGAAATGGAGGTTCGGGGCCGCGACCTCGTCACCGGTCTGCCCAAGACCATATCCCTTACGGCGCGGGAGATCGCGGAGGCGCTGGACGACGTCGTGCGCGCCATCGTCGACGCCGTAAAGTCCACCTTGGAAAAGAGTCCGCCGGAGCTCGCGGCGGACATCATGGACCGCGGGATCGTCCTCGCCGGGGGGGGATCGCTTCTTCGGAACCTCGACCGTCGGCTTGCGGAAGAGACGGGGATACCCGTCTTCGTAGCGGAGAACCCCTTGCTCGCCGTCGCCATCGGCACGGGGCGCGCTCTCGAACACCTTTCCCTCTACCAGAAGTACGCCCAGGCCAACGGAACGAGGCGGTAACGCCGTTCGCCGGCAGTTTCCCCTACCGCTGGGAGAAGGGGGATTTTCGGTGGCACGCGCCGGCCGGCTTGTCGTCGTGGCCCTTCTCGTCCTCGTCGTCGTCCTCCTCGCCTTTGCCCTGACGCCAGAGGGCCGCGGCGTTCTCTCCTCGCCCTCCGCCTTCGTCAAGGATTCCGTGTCCCTCGGGCAGCGCATCGTCCACTGGCCCGTTCAAAAGGTCGAGGAACTCGTGGCCCGCCTACGGGAAGCCGGGAACCTGTACGAGGAAAATCGGGCGCTGCGCGCGGCCCTCGACTGCAGCCTCGACCTCGCCGCGGAGAACGAACGGCTGCGCCGCGAAAATGCGGAACTTCGGGAGGCTCTCGGCCTCCTCCCATCGCCGCGCGACGTTCGCCTGATTCCCGCGGAGGTCGTCGGCCGGAACTTCGAGGCGTGGTATCGGACCGTCACGATCAACCGCGGCTCCCGCGACGGCGTAGGCGTGGGCATGGCCGTTCGCACCCCCCGGGGCCTCGTGGGCATCGTGGAGTCCGTGGCCCCGCACTCCGCAGAAGTACGCCTCCTCACGGATCCGGAGCCGCGGCGCCGCGTGTCCGTGCGGATCCAGAGCAATCCTCCGGTGTACGGGGTTCTCGACGGGTACGACGCCGACCACCGCGCCTATCGCGTCTCCATGGTTCCCCTCGGGGCGAAGCTCGAGGCGGGGCAGGCAGCCGTGACGTCGGGGTTGGGCGGCGTCCTCGCTCCGGAGATTCCCGTCGGGACGGTGCAGGAGTTTCGCGCGGCCGAGGACGGCCTCACGCTCACCGTGTGGCTGCGGCCCGCACAGGATCTCTACGAGCTGAGCATCCTCTTCGTCGTCGCCCGTACGGATCTAAGGGGGGAGGGCGGGGGCCCGTGAGCGAGGAGAGAAATTCGACGCGCGCCTTCGTCTGGACGACGGTGTGGTCGACCGTCTTTGTGCTCCTCGACACTTCCTTCCTCCCCGACGCCTTTTCCCTCGTGGGTCTCACTCCCCCCACGTACCCCTCCCTCGCCTGGACGTGGGCCGTCGTCGTCGCCTTCGTTGGCGGCGAACGCGCCGGCGTCTTTTACGGGACTTTGTACGGGATCCTCGACGACGCCGCGTTTGGCCGGGCCGTCGGACCGGGAATCGCGACGGGCCTGTTTGCAGGACTTCTCGCGGGCACCTTGTCGCACGTCGTACAACCCTCTCCCCTCACCGCAGGAGGCGTCGTCTTCCTCTTTTCTCTGGTCCGGGGCGCTTTTTTTTCTTCCGTTTCTTCCCTCTTCGGGGAACTGGGAGGTCCTTTGGCTTCCCTCTTTTGGAACGCACTTCTGCCTCGGGCATTTTGGGAAGCCTTCTTTGCCGTACTTCTCTACGCCCGTTTCCACGAGCTCTTAGAGGATTTTCGGCGCACAGGGGAAGGGAGGCAGGAAGGCCGTGGAGGAGCCTAAGCGCTTTGCGCGCCGGATAAACATCCTGTTTCTCGGCGTTTTCGTCCTCTTTTCCCTTCTCCTCCTCCGCTTGACGCAACTCCAGCTCGTCCACGGTGAAGACTACGCCCGCCTTGCCGAGACCCTCGTCGTGCAGAATCTCGAAGTTCCGGCGGCCCGCGGGTGGATTTACGACCGAAACGGCGCCGTCCTCGCGAAAAACCGCGCCGTCTACACCCTCACCTTCGTAGACCCGGGATTGTCGCGTGAGCAACTCCTGGCCCTCGCCGCTCGCCTGGAGGCTCTCCTTCGGCCCGAAGATCCCAAGCTCCACCGTGTGGAGATCCTCCGGCGGATGGACGTCGGCCTCGCGTACCGCGCCGCCGACCCCGGGCGCGAGGAGGAGCTCCTCCGCGCCCTCGACGAGGGGGCGCCCTTTTCGGAGGGCGACTGGAAGCTCGTGAGCGTGCCCGAGGGGCTGTCCCCGTACACCCCTCGCCTCATCGCCGACGACGTTTCCGAACGGGTGACCTTTGCCGTAGAGGAAAATGCCCCCGACTACCCCGGGGTAAAGGTCGTCCCCGGGGCAAAGCGCGAGTACCCCAACGGCTCGCTTGCGGCCCACGTCCTCGGCTACACGGGGTGGATCCCCGCGGAGGAAGCTTCACACTACCTTCAGAAGGGCTACGCTCCGACGGAGCGCGTGGGGCGCAACGGCGTGGAGAAGACGTACGACGACGTCCTCCGCGGGCAGAAGGGCCTCGTACAGGTGCAGATCAACCGGAAGTACGAGGGCGTCGTACAGGAGGAACGCCGTCCGCCGCGCAGCGGGTACAACCTCGTCCTTACCCTCGATGCGCGCCTACAGAAAGCCCTGGAAGACTTCCTCCGAGCGAGGGTGGACGAGCTCTCCAAGGACCCCACGTATCCGGCCAAGGCGCGGGAGCGGATGAAGGACGCTTCCGCGGTGGTTTTGGACGTGCGGACGGGGGAAATCCTCGCCCTCGCCAACTACCGGACGTACGACCCTAACCACCTGGAAAATCTGGAAAACGAGCTCAACCGCGCCGTGAGCGGGACGTACCTCCCGGGGTCTACGTTTAAGATGGTCACCGTGCTCACGGCCCTGCACGAAAAACTCTTCGGTCCCAACGAGAAGTTCTTCGCCGCCGGGACGTATTACGTGGGCACGCAACCGTTTCACGACTGGTCGGGGGCGCCTCGCACGTACGTGGACGGACAGGACGCCCTCAAGTACTCCATCAACGGCTACATGATCGAAGTCGGCAAGCGCCTCATGCGGCGCGGGGACCTCGACGCTCAGATCGCCCTCGTCCGCCGGTACGCGGCTTCTCTGGGGCTCGGCGTCCGGTTGGGCGTGGACCTCCCCGGGGAAACCGACGTCACCCTCAAGGACATCCCCCCCGAACAGCGGGCCGGGTCTCTGGCGCAGATGATGTTCGGGCAGGGAGATCAGTACACGCCGCTTCAGCTCGCGGTGTACACGGCGGCGATCGCCAACGGCGGGGACGTCCTCTGGCCGCACGTCGCGCGGGAAATCCGCGTTTCCGACGGAACGCCGGAATCTCCCGGCGCCGTGGTGGAGGTGATCTCTCCCCGCGTCCTCTGGCACGTCCCCTTTGCGCCGGAAGAACTCGCGTACGTGCGCCGGGGAATGTGGAAGGTTGCCAACGAACCCGGGGGCACGGCGTACTGGACGTTTGCCGGACTCGGGGTGTCCGTGGCGGCCAAGACGGGAACGGCCGAGATCTACAAAATCGGGAACACCTCGATTACGGACGGTCTCATGGTCGGATTTGCCCCTTACGAAGACCCCGAAATCGCCTTCGCCGTCGTCTTCCCCGGAGGAAAATCGGGTTCCGCCGATGCGGGCGGCATCGCCCGAAAGATCGTCGAGACGTACTTCGAACTTCGGCGCACGGGGAGCGGGGGGACGGGCGATGCCCCCGAGACGGGATCGGTCCGCTAGATCTGCCCCGAGAGGAATTTCCGCCCGGCGTGTGGAATGCATACCCCTGTGGAGGCAAGATCCATGGCCGCACCGATTTCACGCCCACACGTCTTCGTCAAGGGAACGGAAGCCGGGCTTACCTTTTTCCTGAGCGAGGAGTCGAGCTTTGGCGAGCTTAGGGACGAGCTGCGCAGGAAGGTCCGAGAAGCCCAGGGGAGGTTTTCATCCGGACCGCCGGTACCGGTCGTCCTTCACCTGGGTCGTCGGCGGTTTTCTTCGGAGCGCGAGGAAGAGCTCATCCGCATCCTGGAGGAAGGCGGAAGCTTCCGCGTGCGCGAAATCCGGGCGGACGTATTTCCCGAAGAGGAATGTACGGCCTTCGGCGCGCGCAGCGCCCAGGTTTACCTAGGCCCCGTGCGCAGCGGCGAACACGTCGCGGCGACGGGAGACCTCCTCGTCGTCGGCGACGTGCACGGGGGTGCCAAGGTGGAAGGGCGCGAGGCCGTGTACGTCCTCGGGCGCCTCGCCGGCGAAGCCCGCGTCCGCGAGGCGACGGGCATCGTCGTCGCAGGTTCCCTCCGAGCTGCGCTTCTCGTGATCGGGGACCTCCACCTCGCCGGTGCCGACATCCCCGAGGAGTACCGAGACCTACCCGGTTTTGCGGTGCAGGTGGGCGGCGAGGTGGCGGTGTTTCCCTATCGGGAGTTTCGCCGCCTCCGGATGCGCGGCCCCGAAGGGTTGCGGCCGGAGGCTTGAGGGTTTCGGCGCGCGGCAGGAGTAGGGACGGGAGGGAAGACTATGGGGCATCCGATCGTGATCACGTCGGGCAAGGGGGGCGTCGGGAAGTCGACGACGACCGCGAATTTGGGGACCGCCCTGGCGATGCTCGGGAGGCGCGTCCTCCTCGTCGACGCAGACATCGGCCTGCGCAACCTCGACCTCATCCTCGGGCTGGAAAACCGCATCGTGTACGACCTCGTCGACGTCGCCGAGGGACGGGTTCGCCTTGAACAGGCGTACGTACGCGACAAGCGCATGGAAGACCGCCTCTTTCTCTTGCCGGCTTCCCAGACCAAGGACAAGACGGCCGTGTCTCCCGAAGCGATGGCCCGAATCGTCGCCGAAGCAGGGTCCTCGTTCGATTTCGTGCTCATCGATTCTCCCGCGGGGATCGAACACGGGTTTCACACCGCCGTCGCCGGCGCACAAGAGGCCATCGTCGTCACGACGCCCGAGGTCTCGGCGATCCGCGATGCCGACCGGGTGATCGGCCTCTTGGAAAAGAAGGGACTGTTTCGCCCCCGGCTCGTGATCAACCGCATTCGGCCGCACCTCGCCCAAAAAATGGAGCAGGTGGGCGTGGAGGAAATCGTGCAGATCCTCGGGGTCGACCTCTTGGGCATCGTCCCCGACGACGAGCAGGTGATCCGCGACACAAACCAGGGTGTCCCCACGGTCCTCGAGCGCCGCTCTCCGGCTGCGCAGGCGTACCGAAACATCGCCCGACGCATCTTGGGCGAATCCGTGCCGCTCATGCGCCTGGAAGAAACGCCGTCTATGTTTACGCGGGTTCGGCGCTTTTTTTCCCGTCGCTGAAGAATCGGTTGGGGCGCGCCGCCGAGGGATGCCTTCGTTCCCTCCGGGCGCGTCGCTTCCGTAGCCGGAAAGGGGAAGCAGGATGGCCGAGCAAAAGCGCGCCAAGACCTCGATTTGGCGGACCGTTTCCCACATCGACCTCACGACCATCCTCTCCCTCCTCATCCTCGCCGCCCTGAGCTACGCCTCCATTTTGGGCGCGCACACGGGCGGCGGGGAGGCATGGAAGCAGCTGTTATGGTTTGCCCTCGGCATGGCCGTTCTCTTCGCCACGGTCTTCATCGACGATACCCTCGTGTACCGTGCCAGCTATCCCCTGTACGTCGTGGGCCTTCTCCTCCTCCTAATCCTCTTCGTCACCGTTCCCAAGACGGAAGAAGTGATTCGTTCCTTCACCCTGCCCGGCGGCGTAAAGTTCCAGCCGGCGGAGATCATGAAAGTCTTCGCCGCCCTCGCCTTTGCCCGGTGGCTTGCCGATCGCGAGGAGAAGGGAGTACCCCCGCGGTCCGTGAGAGACCTTGTTCCCCTCTTCACCTTGTGGGGCGTACCCTTCGTGCTCATCGCCGTTCAGCCGGACCTCGGGACCGCCATCGTCCTCACGGTGCTCTTCGCCTCCATCCTCTTCGTGGCGCTCGACCGAAAGCTCCTCGCCAAGGTTTTCCTTCTCGGGGGTCTTGGGGTCGGCGGCGTCGTGGGACTCTACTTCTTCGCCCCCCAGGTTTTCTTCAAGATCGTAAAGGAGTACCAGTGGAGGCGGATCACCGCTTTCCTGCAAGAACCGACCTTCCCCGCCTCGGACGAACAGTTTCAGCTCGTAAATTCCCTCCTCGCCATCGGCTCGGGCGGGGTATGGGGGAAAGGGTGGCTTTCGGAGGCCAACCTCACGTACAACCACTGGGTCCCCGAGGCGCACACGGACTTCGTCTTTTCCGTGTACGGGGAGTCGTTCGGCTTCGTAGGCGCCGCCTTTCTCCTCGTCGTGTACTTTCTCCTCTTCTACCGCGTAGTGCAGATGAGCTTGGAAATGGAAAAGCCATTTGCGCGCTACGCCACGACGGGATTTCTCGGAATGCTCGTCTTTCAAGTTTTCGAAAACATCGGCATGACCGTCGGGATCATGCCGATTACGGGCATTACCCTCCCCTTCCTCAGCTACGGCGGGAGTTCCCTCGTGACGAACTTCTTCACCATGGGGCTCATCCTCGGCTTCTACGTCCGCCGAAAGCGCCTATCTTTCGTCTAGCGCGCCTCCCTTCCGCATACACCTGTCCTGCCAGAACCTGCGGAAGGGACGGAGCCTGACGTGCGGGCCGAACGCGGTACGAAGCTTCTCTCCCTTCTCGCCCTCGCCCTCGCCGTTGGGGCGGTGTACCGGGTTTTCTTCGGGGGCGCGGAAAGTCCGGTCGCCTCACCGGCCTTTGCCTCTCCTTGGAGCTCGGGAGACGGGAAGTTCTTCCTTTGGGAGCTTCTCCCTGGATTTCGCGAACGCCGCCCCACGTCGTCCCGGTACCACATGCCCCTCGAAGGGAGGGTGGTTCAGGCCTTCCAGGAAAACGGGAGTGGCGTCGTCTTCGAGACGGGCTACCGAAGTCCCGTAGCTCCCATCGGAATCGGTTGGGTGCGCAAGGTGACGGAGACGGCCGAGCGAGGGTTCTTCGTCGAAGTGAAGCACGGGGACGGGACGGTGAGTCGCTACGGATTCTTGGGAGAAGTCTACGTCTGCGAGGGGGACTTCGTGTACCCCGACCGCCCGCTCGGAGTGGTGAAGGCGCGCGCGCTCTATCTGGAAGTACGCCGCTTCGACGTCGCCGTCGACCCCATGGACGTCCTCGCGCCCGCGGAGAGGCCGGGAAGGAGGGAATAAGGGCTCCGTGCTCCGGGTCTTCGTCCACCCTCTGCTCTTCCTCTTTGCCGGCGGGGCGTACCTCCTCGGGGTGTACAAGGAATTCCTCCTCCTCCTTCTCGCCCTCGTCCTGCACGAAACCTTTCACGCCGCTGCGGCGTCCGCCATGGGATACCGAATCCTCTCCGTAGAATTTCTCCCCTACGGCGGACGCGTTTCCCTCGAATCGAAGGGGTACGGGCGCATCGCTTCGGAGGTCGTCGTCCTCCTCGCGGGCCCGGCGAGTCACGCGCTCTTTCTCGGCCTGCCCCGGCCGTGGACGGAAGCCCTCTTGGGCCCCTACGCTTCGTGGTGGTGGGAAGTTCACGCCTCCCTCCTCGCGTTCAATCTCCTCCCTGCGTTTCCCCTGGACGGCGGACGGATCGTCCTTGCGGCGTTGGCAGCGTGGTTGCCCTACCGGCGCGCCATATACGCCGCCTACGGCGTAGGAACGGGTCTCGTCTTGGCCGGAGCCGCCTTCGCCCTCCACGGGTTCCGCACGCCCTCCCTCGGCCTCGCCCTCTACACCCCCCTCCTCCTCTGGTGGAATGTCCGGGGATTGTGTCGCGCCGAAGAGGAGTTCCTCCGCTTTCTCTGGCGGCGGTACCGGTTTCTCCCGGAAGTGCGCACGTTCCCGCCGCTTCCCCTCGTCTTCCCGTCCCCCGATGTCTCTCCGCTTGCGGTGCTCCGCCACGCGCGCCGAGAGCGCTACCTCCGCGCTTCCTTTCCCCCCCTTGGGACGTCCCTTCCCGGCGTGCGGTGCGGGAAAATCGCGAATGCAAAAGACGTCGCGGCGGGAATGCGGTCTCCGCCTTCCGAGGAAGAAGGGGTTTTCCTCGCCCGGCTCTTCGACCGGGAAAACCGCGGGTGACTTTGACGCTCTCGCCACCCTTTCCCTTCGCTTCCTCTTGCCGAGGCGTCGGCCATGGTGTAGAGTGTAAAGGGCCAAACACGAACATTGATCGAGAAAACGCGGTCAATGTTCCCGAATTTGCCCGTTCGTCGCCCGCGTTGCGGCGGACACTTCGGGGAGGTTTCCCGAGTCGGCAACGCCGCTCCCCGCATGCCAGCATGTCGGGGGCGGTGGGGAAGGGGGCTTGAGACTGCCATGTCTACGGAGTCGCGTCGTGCTTCGGAAGTCGCCGCCCACGGGGTCACCGTCCAGGCCCTCGCCGTCAAGGTCGGGCTCATCTTGCCGAACGACGACATCGCCGAGATCACCGCGGAGGCGACCCGCGGCCTCGTCCAGGACGGGGACATCCTCTGTGTCACGGAGGCCGTCGTCGCACGGTCGCAAAACCGCTACCTCACCTGCGACGAGCTCGCCGAGGACATCATCCGCAAGTTCGCTCTCTCCCCCGGGGCGACCCTCGCGGTGCTTTACCCCATCGCAAGCCGCAACCGGTTTGCCCTCGTGCTGCGGGCGATCGCCCAAGCGACACGCGGCGGGCGGGTGATCGTGGCCTTTCCCATCCCCGCAGACGAGGTCGGCAATCAGGTGATCGACGCCGAGTTCGCCCGCGTTCGCCTGAGCCTCAAAGGCGTTTACCGCCACTTCGCCGACGCCCGCGGCTCCACGCCGCATTTGAACCTGCTCATCCGCGAGGTGATCGCCGCCCTCCTCCTTCAATCCCTGGGATACACGATCGTGGGGATGCGCAAGATCTTCGGAACGGGGATTGCCGACATCACCGTGCGCACCCCCGACGGCGTCCTCGCCCCTGTAGAGGTGACCTTTACCGACCTCACAAAGGCCGCCAAGCAGGCGGTAGGGCTCATGGGAGACATTCCCGAGGCGCGCCGCGCCCTCGCCGCGGGCGTGGATTTCGGCCGCGGTACGTTCGTCCTCTACGACGCCGTGGAGTTTCTCGCGGGTACGGGCGAGCCCCTCGTACGCACGTCTTTTGCCCGGCTCCTCGACGTCTTCCGGGACGACAGCGTGATCTACGCCGACGAACTCCCCGGAGGGTTCTTCCGCCATCCGATCACGGGCGTCGACTACCGGAGCCTCTACCTGGAGACGATCGCCGCCGGTGGCGCGCAGGGGGACGTGATCTTTACCAACAACCCCTTTAAGGTATACGAACTCGGGTATTTGGACGGCGTGGTCATCGGCGAGGTCCACACGCGGCAGATGCGCCGCGAGATGTTCCAGGCCTTCGGCGCGCAGGTCCCCGTACGCACCCTGGACGAGCTCGGCCCCCCGCCGTGGGGGGTCATCGGCTCAAACGTCTCGGATTACGAAGGGTGTCTTCTCAAGCTCCTCCCGGAAAACGCCGACGCAACGGCTGAGGCAATCCGCGCCCGCGTGCGCGAGGCAAGCGGCGTGGACGTGGAAGTCGTGATCTTCGGCGACGGGGCGTACAAGGATCCGGATACGGGGATCTACGAACTCGCCGATCCTTACCCCGCGATCGGAGCGACGTCCGGGCTCAAAAACGGGCGCCTGCGAACGGGCAAGAAGCTCAAGCTCGCCGTCGATACCCTGTCGCGGAAAGGCCATTCGCGCGAGGAAATCGAAGAGATCTTGCGGGCGAGCGAAGCGGACGAGCGCGAGGTGGGGACGACCCCGCGGCGCATCGTCGCCATCGCCGCCACGATCGCCGACCTCATCGCGGGAAGCGCCGATCAGGCGACGCCGATCGTCGTGCTCAAGGGTTTTCTCGGCGACTGAGTCTCCCCGGCAGGGGGTCGGCGTTCCTTGTATGGCCTTGCTTCCCTCGGAGGATTTCCCTCCGTGCACGAAAGCCCTCCCCGCATGTCGGGGAGGGCTTTCTGCCGGTTTTTCGCCCGGGGAGGGTGCGGCGCTACGCCGTCACGTTTCCTGTGCGGCGGCGCGGAGTTTGGAAAAGGCGACGATCACGAAGATGTAGTAGATCAAGACGAGGATTCCCCCGACGAGGAGGGGGGTGAGGACGATTCCCCAGAGGAAGAGATTCCCCGCAGTGCGGAATTGGGGGATTTCCGTGGCTTCGGCGGTCTGCAGGTACGCCCGTCGGAGCGGGAAGGCCGCCACCAGCGAGAAGAGCCAAGAGGGAAGGAACGTGAGGAGGCCGATCTGTCCGATAGTGACGATGCGGTTTATAAGCTCTTCAAACTCAGCTTCCGTGGCCGTGTCGTCTTGCATATTTTGGAGAAGATCTTGCAGGGCTTGCTGTGCACCTGCGAGCTCTCCTGCCTTCCACAAGGATACCGCCAGTGACAAAACGACGCCGATTGCGAGGAGGATCACGGCCGTTCGCCCGCCGGAAGAAATTTCCGACGAGCCGAGCGCATTCCCGATCCCGGAAAAGGCGAGGTACAAGAACACGAGGGCCAGGAGTTGGACGATGGGGGAGGCGATGCCTTGAACTTCGGCAGGCAAGAGGAAGAGAAAGGAGTTGAGAATCCATAGGATTCCGGCGAGCATGCCGTAGAGCCCGGATTGGGACAGGCGCGTCCCGTCGTTCATGGAGATACCTCCTTGTGTCACACGTTTTTTGGGTCGCCGTCGGCGAGGCGGATCTCGGTAGTGCGGGGTTCGGAGACGACGGGTTCAAAACGCTTGCCGACGTAAAAAGGGAACTTTTTGAAAGAGATCCCTGCTTCTCAGTGTACAGGTAAATTTCGTACGATGCAACGGGGGATAAAATCCGGTCAAGTCCACGTTTATGCGTATCGCGTGTCGGGCATTCCTGCGGTCCTCGAGGACCTGTGTCCTTGTGTCCCAGCGGCGTCCTCCGCTATAATGGTACACAGTGAGACACAGTGAAATCGCGCTTTTCGCAACGGGGAGGGTTTAGGTAGCGATGGGACCGCTTTCGTGGCTCGTGCTCGCACCGCTCGTGGGGATTCTCGTACTCCTCGTCCTCCCCGCATCTCAGACGCGCATCATCAAGGCCGTGGGGATCGGTTTTGCCGCCGTGCCGGCCGTCCTTGCGGGCTACCTGTACGCGGGGTTCCGGCCCGAGCAGGAGGGGTTTCAGTTCGTCGAGCGGGCGACCTGGTTTACCCTCGCGTACCCGAACGCGCGGGGCGTTCCCGAGACGTGGCAGGAGGTTCCTATTACCTACGGGATGGGTGTGGACGGCCTCAGCCTTCCCCTCGTCCTTTTGGCCGCGACCGTGGGATTTCTCGCCGCCGTAGCATCCATGGGGTACACGAAGCGCGTGAAGGAGTACTTTCTCTTCTTCCTCCTCCTCCAGGCGGGGACGCTTGGCGCCTTCGCGACGACGAGCACACTCCTCTTCTTCGTCTTCTTTGAGGTCGTCCTCGTCGCTTCGTTCTTCCTCATCGGCATATGGGGTTCGGAACGGCGGGAAGAAGCGGCCTACCAGTTCCTGATCTACAACGGCCTCGGTTCGCTCCTCATGCTCCTCGCCTTCGTCTGGATCTTCAACGCCGTACTCTCGTTCGACGTTCCCGAGATCGTAAAGCGGCTCGGCGAAGCCTCCCTCTCTCCGGGCACGCAGGCGCTCATCTTCGCCCTCCTCTTCCTCGGTTTCGCCGTAAAGCTCCCGATGTTTCCCTTCCACACGTGGATGCTCCGGGCGCACACGGAAGCTCCTCCGGCCATGTCGATGATCCTCTCCGGCGTCCTCCTCAAGCTCGGCGCCTACGGGATACTCCGCTTTGCCGTGGGGTTCTTTCCCGAAGTGGCCTATCGTGCGGCGCCAATCCTTGCCGTGATGGGCCTCGTAAATCTCCTGTACGGCGCCTTCGCCGCGCTCGTGCAAAAGTCCCTCAAGATGGTCATCGTCTACTCGAGTTTGAGCCACATGGGACTCGTGCTCTTGGGGATCGCCGCCTTCAACACCGTGGGGTTTCAGGGCGCCGTGTTTCAGATGATTTCCCACGGCCTCATCGCCGCGCTCCTCTTCTTCCTCGCCGGCGCGATTACGGAACGCTTCGGGACGACGGAGTTTTCCGCATTGGGCGGGATCGGGAAGAAACTTCCCTACCTGAGCGGCGTCCTCCTCGTGGCGGCGATGGCTTCCCTCGGACTTCCCCTCACGGCCGGTTTCGCGAGCGAGTTTCAGGTGTATCTCGGCCTATTCACGAGCGCCTTGCGCACGTACGCGTGGGTCGCCCTCCTCGGTCTCGTGCTGACGGCGGCCTACTGGCTTCGCGCGGTCACGCGGTCGACGTACGGCCCCCTCGCTCCGGAGACGGAACGCCGGCCTCTGTCCGACCTTCGGTTTGCGGAATGGGTTCCGGCCTTGGTCCTCGTAGGGCTCATCGTCTTTTTGGGCGTCTACCCCGCGTCCCTGAGCGTCGTCATCGCCCAAGGGCTCGCGCCTATCTCGCCTCCGGTGGCGCTTATTCCCTGACGGCGCCGCGGAGGTTGCGCACCGAGCGAGCCCGTCTTTCCGTTTATTCCTGTGGACAAAGAGCTTCTCTCCGCAAACACGCGGGAGCCGCGCAGGCTCCCGCGTGTTTCCTGGAATCCGAAGAACCGAGCGTGACCCCCCCTATATGGGGGTCCCGCCTCCCCGCCGGAGATCTTCCCGTCCCGCGAGCTACGAATCCTCGGTGTGGAAGCGGGAATGCAGAGTCGATTGCCGAGGGGTTGCGGCTACTGTGCTGCCGCGAATGCGTGGATAAAGTCAGGGAGGCATCCGAGACGTGAGGTGCACCCGCCGCGTTGTTTGGGCTCTCCTGCTGGTTTTCGTCGTGGTGGTCACGGCCGCCTGTGGTTCCGTGTCGCCGACGGCCACGTCGAACCCCATTACGAGCGGCCAGCAGCAGACCCAGCCGCAGCAACAGACCGGTCAGCAGGCGAACCCGCAGCCACCAGCCGAACAGCCCAAGGACGAGGAGAGGTCGGCGGAACCTGCGCTGCCCGCCAGCGTGACCGAAGCCAAGGTCGTTCGGGTTATCGACGGTGACACGATCGAAGTCGCCTACGTTGCCGGTGCCCAGCTGCCTGCCACCCGTGTGCGGCTGATCGGCATTAACACTCCGGAGAGCACGACGAGGGTCGAGCCTTTCGGAAAGGAAGCCTCGGCGTACACGGAGAGGCAGCTCGAGGGTAAGACCGTCTGGCTCGAGAAGGACGTTTCCGAAACGGATAGATACGGCCGGGCGCTCCGCTACGTCTGGCTGACCAAGCCGCCAGCGGAGCCCACCGACAAGGACATCCGCACCCACCTTTTCAACGCCATCCTGGTCCTCGCCGGCTACGCACAGGTGGCCACCTATCCCCCGGACGTAAAGTACGTGGACTATTTCATCCAGTTCCAGCGCGAGGCGCGGGAAGCGAACCGCGGCCTCTGGTCGCTCGACGACACGACCAGCGGATCCAGCTCCCAAAACGCGGGGGGCTCGTCTAGCGGCAGTAGTGGACAGAAGTGCGACCCCAACTACTCGGGCGCGTGCGTCCCGCCCTACCCGCCGGATGTAGACTGCGGCGACATCTCCGCCAAGGGGTTCCGGGTCGTGAGTACGGATGTGCATCGGCTGGATCAGGATAAGGACGGCATTGCTTGCGAATGAGTAAGGCACGGGTCCGCCGAAGGGGACGGATCACCTCTTCACCCGATTCACGAAGCGGTTCGCGTCGATCCGGGAGACGGACGCGTCGCGCGTGGGAAGAGGAGCAGCGTTCCGGCACGGGAGGGAGATTCGGAGCATGGGCATCCAGCGTGCGGGAGTTCTCGCAGGGGCGCTTCTCGGGGTGTTCCTCGCCGCCGTCGAAGCGACGATCGTGAGCACGGCGATGCCGGCCATCGCCACCGACCTCGGGGGTCTCGAGTACCTCGGCGCCGTGTTTTCCGTGTACATGCTCACCTCCGCGGTGACGACGCCGGTCTTCGGTAGGTTGGCGGACCGTCTGGGGAGGCGAACCGCGTTTGTTTCCGGAACCCTTCTCTTCGTCCTCGGATCCTTCGCCAGCGGGCTCGCCCCGAACATGCCGGCGCTCGTGAGCTTCCGCGCCCTCCAAGGGTTTGGGGCCGGAGCCGTGCTTCCTTTGGCCACGACGATCGTTGGCGATCTTTACGAGGGGGAGGCCCGGGCCCGCGCCCAGGCCCTCACCTCGAGCGTGTGGGCGATCTCCGCCCTCGTCGGGCCGCTCCTCGGAGCCTACTTGCTTCGGATAGGGTGGCCGTGGGTATTCTGGATCAACGTCCCCGCGGGGCTTTTGTCCGTCGCCCTCGTAGGCGCGTTTCTCCGCGACCCCGGAAGCCGCGTCCGAAGAGGGGAACCCCTCGACGCAAGGAGCGTCCTCGTCTTCACCCTTGCCGTGAGCGCCCTGGTAGGCGCCTTGGAACTCCTCGCCGTGCACACCCGGTCGTCGTGGAGCGAGCTCTTGTTTCCCTTCGTCCTTGCCGTCGTAGGGATTTTGCTCTTGTTTGCCTGGACGCGGATCGAGCGCACGAGCACGGCTCCCTTTGTTCCCCGCGAATTTTGGACGGACCCGTTTTTTCTCCGGGCAAACCTCGGGACGTTCTTTCTCGGGGGAATCCTCATCGGACAATCGGCGTTCCTCCCCACCTACGTTCGCCTTTCCCTCGGCGCCGGAACGGTCGCCTCCGGTTTTGCCCTCACGATGCAGTCGCTCGGCTGGACCGCCGCCTCCCTCGCCACGGGGTTCCTCCTGTACCGTGCGGGGGTGCGCACGACGGCCCTATGGGGAGCAGGAGCGTTTCTCTTGGGGAGCGCGGGCTTTTTTTACCTCCGGCCCGGCGACCCCCTCGCGCTCTTTTATCTCGCCTCCGCCGTGGTGGGAATCGGCCTGGGGACGACGAACACGGCGTACCTCGTCGCCTTACAGGCACGCGTTCCATGGGAACGGCGGGGGACGGCTACCGCCTTCAACATGTTCGTGCGCCTCCTCGGGAGCGCCGTCGGCGCCGCCGCCTTCGGCATTCTCGTAAACCGCCTTGCGGCCTGGGATCTTCGCCGCGAAGGGCTCCCGCCCGAGTCGTTTTCCGCGTGGGGAGGTCGGGGGGTGGGCGAAGCGGAAGCCGTCCCCCCTCTTCTGGCCGAGGCGTTTTCCTTTGGCATGCACGGCGTGTACGCCCTCATGTTCTTCCTCTCCCTCGCCATGCTGTGGATCGCCCTACGGATCCCTGCGGACGTGTTGTCGGCGAAAGACGAGAAGACCTGAAAGGCCCGCAAAAACCTCCTTGCCCTTATGCGAAAACCCGGGTATAATGATTTGAGTCGAATACCGCTCGCCGCAGGTCTCCGCACAGGTGCGCCGACGGGATAAGCGGACAGCCGGACTCGAGCTTCTGGGCTCGCGTTTTCTTTCGCTCGGCACGGGCGAGGGTTCGGAACGTCCCACCTCGCGGCGGCGAGTCCCGTGTGGGGGGGTATTTCCGTGTACGCGATCGTGGAAACCGGTGGCAAGCAGGTGCGCGTGGAACCCGGGAAGTGGATCGACGTAGAAAAGCTCTCGGGCGAGGAAGGCGCGGAAGTCGTCCTCGACCGCGTTCTCCTCGTTGCGGACGATTCGGGCGTGGTCGTGGGCACGCCGTACGTACCGGGGGCGCGGGTGCGCGCCCAAATTGTGAAGCACGGCCGGGGGAAGAAGATCATCGTCTTCAAGTACAAGCCCAAGAAGAACTACCGCAAGAAGCAGGGCCACCGCCAGCCGTTTACGCGCCTCATGATCACGGCCATCGAGCGGTGAAGGCCCGTGTCGGAGCGAGGGGAAGGTCGGAGGACGAGATGGGGAGCGTCGGTGCGGGATGGTACGGGTGCGGGCACGGCGCGAGGCAGGCCGTCTCGCCGAAGTCGAGGTGAGCGGGCACGCGGGCTACAAGGAAAAGGGCACGGACATTGTCTGCGCGGGGATTTCGGCGATCACCCTCGGCGCGGCCAACGCCCTCGTCTCGCTTTTGGACGTAGACGCGGTTTCGCAGATCGGCCAAGGGGGGTACATCGTATTCCGCATGCCGCGGGATCTTCCGACGGAAGTGGAGGAGCGTGCGGCTCTTATCTTGGAAGGCATGCTCGTCGCCCTCAAGGCGCTCGAAGAGAGCTACCCGGAGTACCTCCGCGTCGAAGACCCCGACGCCCCACGCGGTATTTTCAAGCCCTAGGATACGTGGGAGGAGGCCATCGAGGCTCTGCAAAAAGATGGGGTTTGCCGTTCTCTTGGGCTTAGGTTCGGAGCGTGGCTCCCGCCCGAGAGCCGCTTGCGATCTGCAGGAGGAGGTGAAAGGCCATGCGTTACCCCATGGACTTGCAGTTTTTCGCCCAAAAGAAGGCCGGAGGGAGCACGAAGAACGGCCGCGACAGCGTCGGGAAGCGCCTCGGCGTGAAGCGCCACGACGGCCAGTTTGTCCTCGCGGGCAACATCCTCGTCCGCCAGCGGGGCACGCGGATTTACCCGGGGCCCGGCGTCGGAATCGGCAAGGACGACACCCTGTACGCCCGCATCGACGGCGTGGTGCGCTACGAGCGCTTTGGCAGGGACAAGAAGCGCGTGAGCGTCTACCCGGTCGCTGCAGAAGAACTCGAGGCGGCGGAGTGAGGTTCCAAGGGATTGCGGAAAGTCCCGGCGCGCGTCGCGTCGGGACTTTTTCATGTGGAAGTGGGAGGAGGAAAGCCCGTTGAAAGATCCCTACGCGAGCTTGGGCGAATTTCTGCGCCTGCGCCGCCACGCCTTCGCCAACGAGCTCCAGCTCCTCTACGGGTACCTCGCCCTCGACGATCGCGAAGGGCTGCGCCGGCAGGTGGAGAGGTTAGCCCGCCGCATCGAGCAAGAAAAGCGCTTACAGGATTCCTTGGGCGATCGGTTGTTTTTTCTTCTTTTAGATTGGGAGTGCCGCATTCCCGGAATCCGCGTGCGCTACGAAGTGGGAGAAGGAGATCTTCGGCCGGCCTGGACTCCCGCGCGCATCGAGTTTTTCCGCCGCTGGCTGCGCGTCGCAGAACGAGCGCTCGCCGCGTGGGGTACGGAGGGAGATCTCGAGGTGTCCATCCGCGCGGCCGCGCCTTCCCCCCGGGCTCTCGCCCTGGCCTTTCGCCTGCGGGGCGCCGCAAACGAAAGCGGGCGTAGGGCACGGGAAATCCTCGAAACGGAGGGGAAACCCCTCCTCAAAACCCATCCCGGGCGCCCGCGGCGCGTCATCTTTACCCGCACTTCCTCGGGGGACTGTACGCTCCACCTCGTCTGGAGTACGCAGGGACGGTCGAAGAGGTGATGGCACATGTTTGTCGATGAGGCCAAGATCTACGTCAAGGGCGGCGACGGGGGCAACGGCGCCGTGGCCTTTCGCCGCGAGAAGTACGTCCCCCTAGGCGGTCCAGCGGGCGGGGACGGTGGGCGCGGGGGCGATGTCATCCTCGAAGTCGACGAGGGGCTGCGCACGCTCGTGGACTTCCGCTTCCGCCGCCACTTCAAGGCGGAGAGGGGGGAACACGGACAGGGAAAAAACCGGCACGGTCGCGACGGACGCGACCTCGTCCTCAAGGTACCCCCGGGTACGATCGTCTACGACGCGACGACCGGTGAACGGCTCGCGGACCTCACGCGCCCGGGCCAGCGCTTCGTCGTCGCCCGCGGCGGGCGCGGGGGTAGGGGAAACGCGCGTTTTGCCACGCACGCCAACCCGGCGCCTCGGATCGCGGAAAAAGGAGAGCCGGGAGAGGAACGCTGGGTGCGCCTCGAGCTCCGTCTCCTCGCCGACGTCGGACTCGTCGGGTTCCCCAACGCCGGGAAATCCTCGCTGCTTGCGGCGGTTACGCGGGCCAATCCCGAAGTCGCGCCGTACCCGTTTACGACGCTCAATCCGATCCTCGGCGTCGTTCATCTCGGGGAGGGCCGTAGTTTCGTGATCGCCGACCTTCCCGGGATCATCGAAGGCGCGCACGCCGGGGCCGGGCTCGGGCACCGGTTTCTCCGGCACATTTCCCGCACGCGTCTTCTCCTCCTCGTCCTCGACATGGCGGCAACGGACGGACGCGATCCGTACGGGGACTACCGGACGTTGCGCAAGGAGCTCGAGCTCTACCACCCGGAACTCGCCCGACGGCCGTACTTCGTCGTGGCGAACAAGATGGACCTCCCCGAGGCGGAAGAGAACCTCGCGCGCTTTCGCGCCCGCCTGGCGGAGTCCGGGGAAGACGTCCCCGTCTACCCCATTTCCGCCGTCACGCGCGCCGGGCTCGACGAGCTCCTCCTCGCCGTCGAGCGTGCGCTGGGCGAGCTTCCTCCTCCGCTCGACTTTCCGGAGGAAGCGTGGGCGTACGGGGGCGGACTTTCGGCAGATGAGGTCTGGGATGAAGCGGACGACGCCTCGGAATCCTCCGAAGAGGCGGTGATCCGCGAAGACGCCCCTGCGCCTGCGCAAGGGGAAGAAGGTTTCGTGATCACCCGCGAGGGGGACACCTTCGTCGTGTACGCCCCGCGCCTTTTGCGCCTCATCGAACGCTTCGGCCTCGAGAGCGACGAGGCCCTCCTCCGCGTGCAGCGGGAGATGCGGCGCATGCGCCTGGAGGAAGCGCTGCGCGCCCGCGGCGCGACCTCCGGTTCCCCCGTGCGCCTCGGGCCCTACGAATTCGAGCTCATCGACGGCGCGGAGCCGTAGGTGCGTCCTTTCGGGTCTTCCCTTTCCCTCGTCCTCATACGCATGGGGAGAGGGGGAAGGGGCATGCTGCGTGAACGACTCAAGCGTATGGGATTCGTGTTCGGCTTGCTCGCGCTTCTCGCAGCCTACGGAGGGTGGCTGTTTACCCGCTCGTGGGAAACGGAGCGGTTTTCCGCGGTTTTCGGAAGGAGCCCGCATCTTTCGTCCTCCTCGCCGAACGCGGGGTCCGCCGCTTCGGGGGAGGACGGGGAATCTTTTGAAGAAAGCGTCTACCGCACCTACTTCGCGAACCGGCGGCGCGTGGAACTTCCCGGGGGATTCGGCCATGTCCAACTGCCCCGCGCGTTTCGCGTGCACGGCGAGGCTGGGGACGGCGAAGTCCTCGCCACCGTCGCCGCCGAAGGCCCCAACGGGCACCGCCTGCTCGTGCAGGTCCTGCGCGTAGAGGACCTCCGCCGCTGGGCGGAACAAGGGCTCACCGGCGACGGGGCCCCCTTCGGCGTGTCCCTTCAGACGTACCGCGACCCGGAGTACGAAGGCGTGCGGCTCTGGTACGCCGTCGAGGCGCCCGACGGGACCCCCGTCTATGCCAGCGAACTCCTCCTCCGCTCGACCGCCCCCGCAGCGCCGAAAGGCGCCGACGGGGGAAAACCGGGTTACCGTCTCGCTTCCTTTGCACCCTCGCGTGCGGCGGCCGATGTAGGCCTTCTCTATCTCTATTCCTACTTTGCACCCGCGCCGTCCGCTGGGCACAGTCGGCCGAATTTCCCTTCGTCGTAGCCAAGGAGGATGCGTCCGACGCGTTGACCGAAGGAACGTCGATCGCGAATGCCGACTTTCGAGGGTTGCCAGCAGCTGAACGTGATCTGACCACATTCCGGAGAACGTCGCATCCACGCGTTCGTGAGTCGGCCCTCTTTCTGGTGGCTCGGGAGAAGGTGAGGGCGGATCCCGAGCCGATTTTTTCCAGCGATACAAATAGTGAGGACTGCAAACGAATAGGTGTAGATCCGTGCAATGATCCATGATATTCTTTCTTATGTAAGGGCTTGCTAGTCGATCAGAAGGAGGGCCACCAAATGCCGGCACAGGGGACCGTTTACGTCGATGTGTTTACCGACGGCATTTTGGATCCGAACGAACCGATGCTCGGCCCGGTAAAAAACGGCGGCTATATCGTCGCCAACACGACGCCGGGCTGCTGGGGCCCCATGCTCACCCCAAAGCTTAGGGGCGGCCACGAAGTGACCAAGCCGGTATCCGTGGAAGGCGCTGAAGTCGGCGACGCGATCGCCATTTACATCGAATCGATTCGCGTGACCTCGATCGCCACGGCATCGGGCAACGACCGGGTGATCGAGGGGCGATACATCGGTGATCCCTTTGTCGCCGCCAAATGCCCGGAGTGCGGGACGCTCTATCCGGATACGAAAATTGAGGGGATCGGCCCGGACGCGATTCGCTGTGCGCACTGCGGGGCCGAAATCGCGCCGTTTAAGTTCACGCATGGTTATACGATCGTTTTCGATGAAGACCATCGGGTCGGCGTCACGTTGCACAAAGAGGCCGCCGAAAAAGTCGCTCGGGACGGCCGATTCTATATGAAAACGCCGGAGCGGTCGATCCAAAACCCGGTGGTCACGCTTGCGCCGCATGATTTGGTCGGGACGATGGCGCGCGTCCGTCCGTTTCTCGGTCAGCTCGGGACCACGCCGTCCATTCCGTTTCCCGATTCGCACAACGCCGGGGATTTTGGGGCGGCCTTGGTGGATGCGCCGCATGATTACCGGATCAGCGAGGAAGATCTCATCAAGCACCGGACGGACGGGCACATGGACATTAACCGCGTCCGGGAAGGCGCGGTCGTGATCGCCCCCGTCAAAGTCAAGGGCGGCGGCGTCTACCTCGGCGACATGCATGCCATGCAGGGGGACGGAGAAATTGCCGGACACACGACGGACGTAAGCGGCATCGTCACCTTGCGGGTCGAAGTGCTCAAAGGCCTGAACATCGAAGGGCCGATTTTGCTTCCGAATGTGGAAGACCTGCCGTATCTCGCCCGCCCGTTCACCCAGGAAGAGCGGGCCCGGGCGGAGGCCCTCGCCGCCCGATGGGGCGTGCCGGCGCTGGAGACGTCCTATCCGATTTCTTTTGTCGGAACGGGAAGAACGCTGAACGAAGCGACCGAAAACGGGCTCGAGCGGGCGGCCAGGGTGCTCGGCATCAGCGTCCCGGAGGTGCTGAACCGGGCGACGATCACGGGCGCCATCGAAATCGGGCGCCATCCCGGCGTCGTGACGGTGACGTTCCTGGCACCGGAGCCGCTTCTGGAACGTGCCGGCCTTCTTGCGATCATCAAAGCGCGGTACGGATGGGATCAAGCGTAGCGCAAATAGGACCCGTTCGTCGGCCGTCCGGGCTCACTTCTGTGTTGACGACGATGACGCTCGCCATGACCTTTGTTCCCACGTACGTTCCGTCTGGGTCGACAAATTCTTTGGGGATTCCTTCGACCGGCCCACCCTTCCTGATTTTTGCCGATTGGAATCGAGCAATCTCCTCCAAGCTCGTTCAAGGCATCTTGGCACTGTTCTTCTTGTTGTTCGCGCTGACATCTGATTTGGGACGCGCCGTTTTTGATGTGTACTACTACGCTGGGTACAAACTTGGCCATGCTTTGGGAAGCCTGAGCGCGCCTGCAATGGCCCACCCCCTACCCGAAACACCAAATGGCGAGTGAGATTTACCGGCGAGTAAACTCCATACTTTTTAATGACAGGCGGGAGCTGATGCCCGCTTTTTTTCTTGCTATCCCTGATATCTTCAGGTCGCGCGAATGCCCGGAATGGACGGGAGGGATGGCGTTGGGAGACGATTGGTGGTTTTGGTCGTACAACCGCGGGAAACCCTTGGCCAAGGACGTAGAAGAGGCGCGCCGTCCGGAGTGGGCCGCGCGCCTCCTCGCGGGCGTCGGCCACCCCGAGGCGGGGATGCGCGTGGCGGTGGTGACCGGGAGCAAGGGGAAGGGGACGACGGCCTTCCTCCTCGCCCGTCTGTGGGAACGCCTCGACCCCGACGGCGGTCCCGTGGGGCTCTTTGTCGGTCCGCACCTGCACGACGTCCGCGAGCGCATCCGTCTGCGGGAAGAGCCGATCCCGCACGAGGCGTTTTTGCACTTCGCCGCCGAGGTTCGGCCCGTGTACGCGTCGCTTGCGTCCGAGGTTCGCCACGAAGCCGGGGAGTACATCGGTCCCCTCGCCCCGCTCCTCGCCGTCGCCTTTCTCTACTTTCGCGCGTCCGGCGTCCGGCGCGCCGTGCTCGAGGTTGGCCGCGGCGGGCTTTACGACGAGGTGAACGTCGTGCCGCACGAGGCGGCAGTGATCACGGCGCTCTTCCCCGAGCACCTCGAAGCGTTTGGCCCCACCCTTGACCACGTGGCGCGGCAGAAGTGGGGGATCGTAACCCGCGACGTGCGCGACGTCTTCGTGGGTGCCCTGGACGTGGAGGGCCTTCGGGCCCTCGGGCGGGTCGCCGAAGAACGCCAGGGCTCCGCCTGGGTGCGGGCGCACTTCTCGCACGAACGATTCGCCAGCGAACCGCTCCCTCCGGCGGCAGGAGAGGATGAAGCGCGCCGCACCGCCGTGTATCCGCGCCTCTTTTTGTACGGTCGCGACTTCGCCGCCTGCGACGTCCGCCTCGTCCCGGAGGCAACGACCTTTCGCTACTGCGAGGACGCCGGTGCCACTCGGGAAGGATCGGCCACCGCGCTTCGGCAGGAGGCGGAGCTTGCGGGCGAGGAAATCGTCCTTCCCCTCTTGGGGGCTCATCAGGCGCGGAATTACGCCCTGGCTTACCGAGCGGCGCGCCGCCTCGCCGGAGATCCTCCGCTTGCCGGGGGAAGGCGGCTCGAAGATCCCCTACCTTGGCCCGGAAGGCTCGAACGTCTGGGGAGGGAGCCAGACGTCCTCGTGGACGGTGCGATTTCCCGGCAGGCGGCGGAAGAGGTGCGCCGCGTCCTCGAAGAGGCGTTCGGCATTCCGCCGCGCCCTCTCGTCGTCGTCCTCGGACTCCCCGACGGCAAGGACGTCGAAGGCGTGGCGGATACCTTTGCGCCCGTCGCCCGAAGGCTCCTCCTCGTTCCCGTCGTCGCACCGCACCTGCGGCCGGCGGACTACTCCCCCGTGTGGGGGAAGTACGCCCACGCTGAGGAAGAACGCGAATTGGGCGCGGCCGTAAACCGCGCCCTGGAGGAAGCGGGGCGTTCAGGTGTCGTCCTCTTTGCGGGAACGCAGAGCTTTGTCGCCGCCGTGCGCCGGGAGTGGTTTGCCCGGGCAGAGCGCGGCGAGTAGCCGGGCGGGCAGAGGGCGCACGATCGCGTGCGGCGAGGCGCTCCGGCTAAATCCGCACCGCGGCGTTTTCCTCGCGTATGCTCAGGGGGAAGGGGACGATTTGGGCGAGCTCCGCCTTGCGCCGTTCGGCTTCCTCGCGCGTGGCAAAGCGGCCGAAGACGACGCGGACGAGGTTCTTCGCCTCCGCGGCGGTCAGGGAGATCCGGCGCGTGATCGCGTCCCGGAGGAGCCCGAGGGCCGTCCGGAGTTCGACGACCGCCGTGAGAAGGAAGCCTTCCTGGCGGACCACCGCCCCCCGCTCCGCGTCGAAGGCGAGGGCACGGTCTCCGGCGCCGCCGATGGTGTAGAGGACGTACAGGTCGCTCAGCTGGCGCAGGACCTTTTCCCGCGACTTTTCCGAAAGGTGCAGGGCGCTCACCTTGTGGGACGTGTAGACGATCCCGCCTTCGTATACGTCGACGAGGCCGTAGCCGTTGGGGAATTGGACCGTCGCGGGGAGCTCGATGTAGGGAAGCGCTCCCCGGGCTCCCTTCCCCACGGTGACGTAGTTTCGGTGCATGTGGCCGGCGAAGACGCCCTGGACGTTGGGGTAGCGCTTCACGACGTTTTGGAACTGGAGGAAGTTCGTCGTGCCGAACCAGACGTCCATCCCGTTCGTAGGATGGTGGAGGACGAGGAAGGCCTTTTTATCCGGGTGCGCGGCGAGCGTGGCATCGAGCCAGCGGAGCTCCGCCTGGGGGATGTAGCCCCAGTCGTTATTCGTGCGGGCCGAGTCCAGGTACACGAAGAGGGCGTCTCCTCGGACCTCGGCGCGGTAGAGCTCGCCGGATACGTATTCGCGAAAACCCGCCTCGCCGACGCCGCCGGTCTTTTTCTGGTACTTGTCGTGGTTTCCCGGTACGGCGGCAAAGGGAAGTGCCGCGGCGTACGGAGCGACGAGGCTTTGGAAGAGGGCGTACTCGTCCGCACGCCCCGACTCCGTGATGTCGCCGCCGTGGACGAGGTAGTGCGCGCCCTTCCGCACGAGGTCGTCGAGGGCACTCCGGAGGAGCTCCGGCCCGTCTTCGAGAAGCTTGCCGAGGTAGAGCTGGTTCGGGTCGCCTTCGCCCGCTTGCGTGGCGATGTGGCTGTCGGAGACGAAGCCGACGCGGTAGAGGAGCGACCCGCGCGGTGCGGGGAGGGTGCGAAGGGTGTTGAGGGGTCCCCGTACTCCGTCCGTCTCTACCTGGTAGAAGTACCGCGTTTCCGGAAGCAGCCGGTCCACTTCGGCAAGGTGGTAGCGCGTCGCTCCGCCGAAGGTGTACCGGGTGAGCCGTTCGGGGTGCTCTCCCAGCCAGAGCACCGTAGATCCGGGTTGTTCCGTGACCCACGTGACGGCCATGCGGTCTGCTCCTACGGTGACGAGTTCCTCGTGGTAGATGGCGTTTTCCGACGATACGGAGGCGTCGGAGGTACTGCTTGCCGCGAACGCTTCGGGGACGCCTACCGCCTGCACGAATACCGATGCACCGATGAGGCCGAGGGAGCCGCGCAGGAAGTCGCGGCGCGAGATGAGCTGCGACACACCCGTCCCCTCCCCTGAACTTCGATCCGGAATTCCCAAGCCATTATACGGATCGCCTGTAAAGCGACTTTGTTTGTTTCGTGAATCTTTGTTGTGTTTGCGTTAACATTTTGTAAATAAAGGGATCGAGGCGGGCGGGGAGGAGGGTGGGCGCTTCTCTGGCGGCGCACGCCTTTTCCGCTCACCTGGGACCGCGTCCGCACATGCGCTCCGCGGCGGAGGCGAGGGCGTACATCGCGGTGGCGAGGAGGGCGACGAGGAGGATCCCGGCGTACACGTAGCGGAAGTTGAACACTTGAAAGCCGTAGACGATGAGGGCTCCGAGCCCTTGCCGGGCGACGAGGAATTCGCCGACGATCACGCCGATCCAGGCGAGCCCGATGTTCACCTTGAGCGCGGCGAGGAGCGTCGAGAGACTCGCGGGGAAGACGATTTTGCGAAAGACGTCCAGGCGTGAGGCGCCGAGGGAGTAGGCGAGTCTGAGGAAGTTCGCGTCCACGCCGGCAAAGGCCGACGTGAGCACCTGGATGGTCACGAAGATGGAAACGAAGGCTGCGATGGCGACGATCGCGCGCGGGCCCGAGCCGAAGGCGACGATGAAGATGGGGCCGAGGGCGATCTTGGGCAGACTGTTCAGGACGACGAGGTACGGATCGAGGACGCGTCCGAGGAGGGGGAAGAACCAGAGGGCGAGGGCGACCAAGACCCCTCCGAGCGTCCCGAGGGCAAACCCGAGGAGGGTCTCGTATACGGTAATTCCCACGTGACGCCAGAGCTCGCCGGAGGCGGCGAGGTCGGCGACGAGTTGGGCGACGGCGGTGGGAGAACTGAAGAGTAGGGGGTCGAGTGCTCCCCAACGCGCTCCGAGTTCCCAACCCGCAAGGAGGGCAAGGACGATTCCCACCTGGAGGAAGCGGACGACCTGCGCCCGTCTTTCATCTTTTCGGATATAGGCGCGGCGCGCCTCTTCGAGCCAAGCGTCTTTGCCTCCGTCGGTTGCTTCGAATTCCTGGGCGGCGGAGAACACGTCCGTTTCCTTCACACCGCTTCCCTCCTCGTTTTGGGTGCGGGAGGCTCACGCCGGGCGTTCGTCTTCTACGCGCCTCATCTCCTCCCAGATGCGTTCGAAGAGGCGGGGAAAGGCGGGGTCCGTGCGGCGGGCGAGCGGAGGTTTTTGCGCGAGCTCCGGCGGGGGAACAAAGGTGGCCACGATGCGTCCGGGGTTTCGTCCCATGAGGAGGATGCGATCGGCGAGGGAGATCGCCTCGGGGATGTCGTGGGTGACGAAGAGGGCCGTCTTCCGGTGGCGGCGGAGGACCGTGTGGACGAGTTCTCCCAGGCGTAGGCGCGTGGTGTAGTCGAGGGCGGAAAAGGGTTCGTCGAGGAGGAGGACGGCGGGGTCGGTGACAAGCGTGCGCACGAGCGCAGCGCGCTGGCGCATTCCCCCCGAGAGCTCCTGGGGGTAGCGGTGGGCGGCGTCCCGCAGGTCGACTTCTTCGAGGAGGGCGTACAGGCGCTCCGGCTTCGGCCGTTCGCGCCGCAGCTCCCACGCGAGCTGCACGTTGCCTGCCACCGTCCGCCAGGGGAGGAGGTAGTCCTGCTGGAACATGATCCCCACGGCGGGGGAGGGCCCGCGAACGGGCTTTCCGAAGAGGCGGACCTCTCCCCGCGTAGGCGTGAGGAGTCCGGCGATCGTGTGGAGGAGCGTGCTCTTCCCACAGCCGGAGGGGCCGAGGAGGGCGACGAAGCACCCTTCGGGCGCGGAAAAGCTCACGTCCTGGAGGACGAGAGTCGCCTTTTCCCGGGAAATAAAGGCTAGGGTGAGGCTGTCCACCTCGATAGCCGCACGCGCGGGCATGGGCGGCGACCTCCTTCGGTTCAGCGCAGGCTCCGCATTGCCGCTTCGGCGATCGAAGGATCGACGACCGCCTCGTAAGGAAGCCGCGCCGTGAGCATTCCGTTTTCCGCCAGGATGTCGAGCGTGCGTTCGTAGTCCTCCCGCGGCGGAAGGGGATCGGCGCCGAACACGTCCGTTTCTTGGAGGCGGCGCACGATTTCCGCGAGCGTGGGTTCGTCTACTCCCGGGAAGGCGTCGCGGAGCACGCGGGCGACTTCTTCGGGTCCGTGCGTGCGGACGTAGGCCTGGCCGCGGGCCACGGCGCGCGCGAAACGGATCAGGACGTCGCGCCTGGCTTCGAGGGTGCTCTTGCGCGCGTGGTAGGACGTGTACAGGACGTCGCCCGACTCCGGCCCGAAGCCGGCGACGACGTACCCCTTTCCTCCCCGGGCGAGCGTCGAGGCGAAGGGCTCGAAGAGCTGCACCACGTCTCCGGTCCCCGAGGCGAAGGCCGGCGCGAGGTTCGCGTAGTCCACGTGCTGGAGGAACTCGAGGTCGCGTCCCGGCTCGAGGCCGTGCTTCCGCAGGACGTGGCGGGCGATCATGTCCGGCATGCCGCCTTTCCGTTGGGCGAGGAATTTCTTTCCCCGAAGGTCTTCCCAGCGAAAGGGTTCCATGGGCGTGCGGGAGACGAGGAAGCTCCCGTCGCGCTTCGTGAGGCGGGCGAAGACGACCATTGGATCTTGGGGGGTTTGGGCGTTCACGTACACCGCCATTTCCGCGCCTACGAGGATGACGTCGGCATTGCCGCTCAAAAGTGCCGTTGTCACCTTATCGCCCCCTTTGCCGTCGACGAGTTCGACGTCGAGGCCTTCGTCGGTGAAGTAGCCGAGGGCGAGGGCGACGTACTGCGGGGCGTAAAACGGGGAGTGGGTGACCTCGTGCAGGCGGATCTTCGTACGTTCGCCGGAAGGAGGCGAGACTTCCGACGAACTCGCGGAGGGACCTCCCGCGGGCGGGGTGGCGGTGTCGGACGGCGCT
Organism: Brockia lithotrophica; assembly: GCA_003050565.1. Lineage (NCBI taxonomy): Bacteria > Bacillati > Bacillota > Bacilli > Thermicanales > Thermicanaceae > Brockia > Brockia lithotrophica. Next base: position 107,363 of record PEBW01000003.1, on the reverse strand, counting down.
CCTGCCGCGCAGGCGGAGCCTAGGAGGACGAGGGCGACGAGGGGGATCAAGGCAATCCGTCGACGGAGAAGGGCAAAGGGGCGGGGCACGCGAATCCCTCCTTCGTCCGGGCAAAAGCCCAGCTGTACCCTCGGTGTATGCGCCTCCGCCGGGCTTGGTGCCCGTCCGAGACGGAGGCGCCTGCTTTCTTGCGCGCCCCCACCTGAGCGCGGTATACTGTCTCCGTGCAAAAAACACGTGTCCGTTCGGAGGGGACGCAGGTGGACATCGGAACGCCCGCGGGTGGAAGTTCGCGGCGACCCGGGCGGCGGTACTACCTCGTGCGCGAGGACCTCTTGCCGGAGACGATGCGCCGGGCCGCCCTCGCCCGCGAACGCGTGGAACTCGGGCTTTCTCCGTCCGTCCACGACGCCGTGCGAGCCGTGGGGATCAGCCGAAGCGCCTTTTACAAGTACCGCGACGGCATCTACCCGTTCGACGACTTTGTCGGTCCGCGGCTCGTCGTTCTCTCGCTCCGGTTGCGCCACCGTCCCGGGGTGCTCTCCTCCGTCCTCGGGGAGATCGCCCGACTCGGCGGAAACATCCTCACGATCAGCCAGAGCCTCCCCCTCCAAGGTGCGGCGGCAGTCTTTCTCACGGTCGACCTCCGCGAGGTCGAAGAAGACTCCCTTCTCCACCGCCTCGGCGAGCTGGAGGGCGTGCTCGATGCGGCCGTCGTCGGCCGCGGTTCGAGCCCGGCGGGTCTCGGCTAGGCCGCCCGGCCTTTCCCCTCGAGGGTCGTGGCAATTCGAGCGAAAGGAGCAGTCGCACGATGTGGACGGGTATTCTCGACGCCTACGGGGACTACCTCCCCCTCACGGAGCGCACGCCGCACCTCTCTTTGGGGGAGGGGAACACCCCCCTCGTTGCCCTGCCGCGCCTGGGTGCCCGCCTCGGCGTAGAGCTGTACGCGAAGCTCGAGGGGCTCAACCCCACGGGCTCCTTCAAAGACCGCGGGATGGTCGTCGCCGTGGCCAAGGCCCTCGAGGAGGGGAAGCGCGCCGTGATCTGCGCCTCCACGGGCAACACCGCGGCTTCTGCGGCCGCATACGCCGCGCGGGCGGGACTTCGGTCGTTCGTCGTCGTCCCCAAAGGGTACGTAGCCTTGGGCAAGCTCGTCCAAGCCCTCGCCTTCGGCGCGGCGATCCTCGAGATCGAGGGGAATTTCGACGCGGGACTTCACATCGTCCGGCGCGTCGCCGAGCGGGAGTCCATCGCCCTCGTGAACTCCGTGAACCCGTACCGTCTGGAGGGCCAAAAGACGGCGGCTTTTGAGATCGTCGACGCCCTGGGGGATGCCCCGGACGTCCTGGCTCTGCCGGTGGGCAACGCCGGCAACATCTCCGCCTACTGGATGGGCTTTACCCAGTACCCGAAGGCACGGCGGCGGCCCACGCTCCTCGGCGTGCAGGCGGAGGGTGCGGCGCCGATCGTCCGTGGGGCGCCCGTAGAGCGGCCGGAGACGGTGGCGACGGCCATCCGCATCGGGAATCCGGCGAGTTGGGACAAGGCGGTCCGCGCCCGCGACGAGTCGGGGGGACGGATCCTCGCCGTGTCCGATGCGGAGATCCTCGACGCCTACCGCGCCCTCGCCCGGGAAGAGGGGGTTTTCGTCGAACCCGCCTCCGCGGCGGCGATTGCCGGCCTCTTTGCCGCCCGGCGGGACGGGTGGCTCCCTCAGGGCGTCCGCGTCGTCGCCGTGCTCACGGGAAACGGCCTCAAGGACCCCGACACGGCGCTTTCGGCGCACGTCCCGGAGCGCATCACCCTCCCCGCGGACGAAGAATCCGTCGTTCGGGCCGTCGCCCGCGCCCTCGTTCCTTGAGGCGTTTGGCGCACGAGGGCTTGGGGCGGACCGAGACCATTTGTTTCACTTATTTTTAGACACGAGAGAAGGGGGAGCGCGGTGGAAGCGGAGGCCACGCACGAGATGTTCGCTGCGGACGGAGGCCCAGAGGCGCCCGCGGTCGTCGTCCGCGTACCCGCGACCTCTGCCAACCTCGGTTCCGGTTTTGATGCCGTCGGCTGGGCGGTAGACCGCTACCTGTACGCCGAAGTACGGCCGGCTCGCGAGACCGAGGCGAGAGGGGGGCCTCCTTCGCGCTTCGAAGTCGTGGGCGAGGTCCCCTCCGACGCCCGGGCGGAAGGGGCGTCCCTCTTTTTCCGCGCGGTGGAAGAAGCCTTCGCCCGCGCGGGGCGTGCGGCACCCGATCTCGCCGTGCGCCTCCAAAGCGAGATTCCCTTGGGGAAGGGGCTGGGATCGAGCGCCGCGGTGATCGTGGCCGGGCTCGTGGCGGCAAACGTTCTCCTCGAAGGGAAGTTGTCCGTCGGGGAACTCCTCTCCCTCGCCACCCGCCTCGAGGGCCATCCCGACAACGTGGCCCCCGCCCTCTTGGGCGGCCTCGTGGTGGCCCGGGCGGAGGGGGAGGAAGTGTCCGCCGTGCGCCTGCGCCTTCCGCGCGTGCCCGCGCTCCTCGCCTTCGTCCCGGAGGTCGAGCTCCGCACGTCCGCTTCCCGCCGCCTCCTCCCCGATGCGTACGCCCGCGAGACGGCCGTTGCCGCCGCCGGACGGGCCGCCCTCCTCGTCGCCGCCTTGGCGGCGGGCGAACTGGAAAAGCTCCCGGCGGCCTTCGGCGACGGCCTGCACGAGCCGTATCGCCTGCCCCACATTCCCGGCGCCGAGGAACTGTACGCCCTCTGCGCTTCCGCGCGCCCCCACGGGTGCCTTGGGTGCTACTTGAGCGGAGCGGGGCCGACGATCATGGCCGTTTTTGCCACGCCGGAGGCGCGGGAGGATTTCCGCCGCCGCTTTTCCGAACACCCGCTCGCCCACGCCTTCGTGCCCGAACCCCTCGCCCTCGTCGAGGAGGGCGCCGTCGTCCTCGCGCGGACGCCGCGGGGATTTTCGCGCTAGAAGATGCGAGAACACGCACATCGTGCAATACCGATGAGGTGGAGTCCGTGCCGACGATCGCCTATCTCGGTCCGCCGGGGTCGTTTTCCGAGGCGGCTGCCCTCAAGGTGCCTCTGCCGGACAAGACGCTTGTAGATTACCCGACGATCCCCGACGTCCTCGAGGCTGCCGACCTCGGGCACACGGCCTTTGCGATCATCCCCATCGAGAATGCCATCGAGGGCTCCGTGAACCTGGCGATGGACTGGCTCATCCACGAGGTACGCCTCATGATCTTTGCCGAGTTCGTCCTTCCCATCGCCCACGGCCTCTACGTCGCACCGCCGCAGCGGGAAACGCCCTTCCCCCAGATCGAAAGGATCTACTCCCACGGGCAGGCGATTGCCCAGTCCTTTCGCTTCCTTCGCCGCACGTTTCCCCACGCTCAGGTGGAGCCGACGCTTTCCACGAGCGAAGCCCTGCGCCTCGTCGCCGAACACCCCGATCGTCCCTGGGCGGCCCTGGGGCACCGGCGCGGGGCGGAGCGCTACGGCCTCGTGGAGCGCATCCGCGACGTCCAAGACAGCCCGAACAACGCGACGCGCTTCCTCCTCGTCGGCCACACGCCGCCGGCGGGCCTCCCCCCATCCGAGCGGAAGAAGACGACGCTCCTCGTCACCCTGGGGCGCGACTTCCCCGGGGCGCTCAGCCAGGTCCTCCACTGCTTCAGCTGGCGGGCGATCAACCTGAGCCGGATCGAGTCGCGTCCGACGAAGCGGCGGTTGGGCTCGTACGTCTTCTACATCGACATCGACCGCGGCCTCGACGACGTGCTCATTCCCGCGGCGATGGAGGAGCTTCGCGCCCTCGGCCACGAAGTCCGTTTCCTCGGGAGCTACCCGGTCTACGAAGTGGACGACGACTGATGCGCCGCCCATTTTTCGCCACGTTTTCTCCGTACGTGCATAGATAGGGCGGTGAGGGGGGTCGGACGCCGAGTCCGAAATGCGGACGAAGGAGGGTGCTTCTGTGCGGATTCACATCGTCCAGCCGGATGAGTCTTGGGCGGCCATCGCCGAGCGCTACGGCACCACTCCCGAGGAAATTCGCGCGTACAACGGCGTCGCGGAAGCGGATCTGCACCCGGGGATGAAGCTCAAGGTTCCTCCGCTTCGTTCGGCTGCGGAGGGCAAAGACCTCGCACCTGCGGAGGGGAGTTCCGCCCGAGCTTTCTCGGACGCGGGGGAGGAGGACTCCGGAGAAGCCCCTACGTCCAAAGACGGCGCAGCTTCCCTGTCGGGACCGAGCGAGCACCCCGCACAAGTTGGCGGGCCGGAGCCGTCTGCGCCTTCCGCCGCTCTTGGAGAGGCGGGCGCCGCCGCGCGGGCGGGGGTGGCGGAAGGGAGTGAGGCCGCCGCACGGTCGCTCGCGGGTTCGGCGTACGTGCCCGTGGGAGGCGGCACCTACGGGATGGGAGCGGGTTTTCCCGGATTCGCCCCCCTGGCCGGGGGATGGCACGCCCCGGGACTTTGGTGCGTCCCCGCGCACTTTCCGGGATTCCTTCCGCCGGGCTGGCCCCCGGTTCCCGGGGGTGGGGTGGGCTTCCGGCCGCCGACGACGTGGCCTACGCCTACGGAGTACGTGCCCGGCTCTTTCCCCGGAGGAAGCCCTGCGGCCGGCTCCGTTTCCCCTCCCTCCGTCGGGATCCCGTCCTGGCGTCCGCCCGAGGCCGGAGCGCGCGCCTTTTGGGAGGGGATCGCCCGCACTTCGACCGTCTTCGCCGGACCTGCGTTTGACGAGGTTGTCGCGCAAGGAGGGGCGGGGGAAGGGGAAGAGGACGAGGCGTTTCCCAAGATGCTCTGGGGAGGGGACGTTGAGGAGGCGTAAGCGAAAAGCGGTCGGCCGTCTTCGGCTGCGGGAGTGCCGGGCGGGGCGGGTTTTCCGGGCAACCCGCCCCGTTTCGTCGGCGGCGTTCCTCGGTCATGCGCGTCCCGCCCTGCGGGAACTTTCGGCGGATCCCCGGCGAAGCGGACCGGGCCGTCCCCGAGGAGCCCGCTTTGCCTCTTTCGGGGCGCGTCTGCTATAGTGAGGAATGAGGTGCGAAGAGGGGACCGGAATGGTCCGATCCGGGGTGAAAACGTGGAGGAACGCGAGCGGTATCTCGAAGCCTACCGCGCCCGTGTCGCCGAGGATGCGGCGCGGCGCGTCGAGTGGATTCGCGAACTCGTGGACAAGAGCGGGGCGCGCGGGGTCGTCCTCGGCCTGTCCGGAGGTTTGGACAGCGCCGTGGTCGCCGCCCTCGTTCGCCAAGCCGTAGGCAAGGAGCGCCTCGCGTGTCTCGTACTTCCCATAGAGAGCCCTCCCGAGTCCCTCGCCCACGCGCGCCTCGTGGCCGAGGCGCTGGATTTGAACGTGCGCGAGGTCGACCTCGGGCCCGCCTTTGCCGCCTTTCGTTCGGCGTGCGAGCCGGTCTTGACGTGGGACGAGCGCTCGGCGGGAAACCTCAAGGCGCGCCTGCGCATGGCGGCGCTCTACGCCTACGCCAATGCCCACGGATGTCTCGTCGCAGGGACGTCGAACCGGAGCGAGCTGTACGTCGGGTACTCCACCAAGGGGGGGGATGCCGTGGCCGACTTTTTCCCCATCGCGTCGCTCACGAAGAGCGAGGTACGCGTGCTCGCGGAGCACCTCGGGATCCCGCCCGACATCCTCCAGAAGCCTCCGAGTGCCGACCTTTGGCCGGGGCAAACGGACGAGGGCGAACTCGGGCTCACGTATGCGGAGCTCGACCGCTACCTCCTCACGGGGGAAGCTCCTCCGGGTGTGCGGGAGCGCATCGAGGCGCTGCACCGCGCCTCCGAGCACAAGCGGGAGCTTCCGCCGTCCCTCTGATCCGGTCTGTCGGTGCCCCGGACGGATGCGCCTCCGGGGCATTTTTGTGTCCACCGGCGGAAAGGGCCTTCGTCCTCGAGGTCTCCGCACGCGACGTGGGTGCGGGCAAAAGCCAACTCTATGTCCGCGCGACGAAGAACGGAGGGAGCTCGTATGGCCGGTCACTCGAAGTGGCACAACATCAAACGGCGCAAGGCGGCCGTCGACGCCGTCCGCGGGCGGGAATTTGCCAAGGTCTCGCGGCAGATTTACGTGGCGGTGCGAAACGGGGGATCGGATCCCAAGCAGAACCTCGCGTTGCGCGCCGCGATAGAACGTGCCCGGGAGATCAACATGCCGGCGGATACGATCGAGCGCACGATCAAGAAGGCCTTAGGGGACGTAGAAGGTGCGCGCTACGAGGAGATCCTCTACGAGGGGTACGCCCCCGGGGGGGTGGCCGTGCTCGTGCAGGCCCTCACGGACAACCGGAACCGTACGGCCCAGACCGTGCGCCACCTGTTTCACAAGCACGGCGGGAGCCTCGGGGAGAGCGGAAGCGCTTCCTACCTATTCCGCTACACGGGTGTCGTTCAAATTCCCCGCTCGCCGCACGCGGAGCAGGCGGTCCTCCGCGCCCTCGACCTCGGGGCGTGGGAAGTCGAGGAAGACGAGGAGGCCGTTCACCTCTACGTGGAGCCGGATGCGCTCGAGGAGGTACGTCGGGCCCTCGAGGCGGAAGGGATCGAAGTTCGCGCGTCGCGCCTCACGTACGTGCCGACGCTCACCGTCCGCGTGGAGGGCGAAACGGCCGAGCGCGTCCTCGCGCTCCTCGAAGCCTTGGACGAAGAGGACGAGGTGCAGGAGGTGTACGCCAACGCCGAGTGGGCGGATGTCGGCTGACCCTCCCGACGGCGGCCGCACCCGCGGTGGGGAGACGCCGCAGGGGAGGGTGCACCGACGTGCGATCTCTGGTACAATTTCGGCAGACGGATCGACTTTTCGTAGGCGCGCGGGCCACGGCGTTCGGTTGCGTCTTTCCGAGGAGAGGTACGGAGCACGTCCCCCTCGGCCGGTGCGGCGGGGAGAAGGGCCGTCCTCCGTGCCTTGCGGACGCGGTCACGTCCACCCGGTCGGAGCTACGGGCCTTGCCCGGAGGCCCGCGCCGGAGCGAAACGGGAACGCCCCCGCGTGCGGAGCGAGGGGACAATTCCGGAAAGAAAGGTCGTGCGGGTTTGCTCATCCTCGGCATCGATCCCGGCCTCGAACTCCTGGGTTACGGCGCCGTGCGCGTGGAAGGGCGGAAGCTTCGGCCGCACGCCTACGGCGTGTTGAGCACGGACGGAGGCCAACGGCCGGAGACCCGCCTCCTCGAGCTCTACCGCTCTTTGCGGCGGCTCGTGGAAGACCTCGCACCGGACGAAGCCGCCGTAGAGCGCCTCTACTTCGGCCGCAACGCGACGAGCGCCATGGCCGTAGGGGAAGCCCGCGGCATCGTGCTCCTCACCCTTGCAGAATTCGGGATTCCCGTGCACGCCTACGCACCGGGAGAGGTGAAGGCGGCGGTCACCGGATACGGCCGCGCGCCTAAGGGGCAGGTGCAGGAAATGGTTCGGCGCCTCCTTGGCCTTACCGCCCTTCCGCGACCGGACGACGCCGCAGACGCCCTCGCCGTCGCCGTCGCGCACGCCCATCGCCTCGCGACGCGCTTCCGCGCGGTGGAGGGGACGGGGCGGTGATCGACTTTCTCCGGGGTCGACTCGTAGAAGAAGACGCCGAGGGGGTCGTGCTCGAGGTTGGGGGTATAGGCTTTCGCCTGCGCACTCCCCGCCCCTTGGGTCTTCCCCGAGGGAACGAGGTGCTTCTGTACACCCACCTCGTCTTTCGCGAACGGGACGTGGAGCTCTACGGTTTTTCGACTCCCGAAGAGCGACGCCTCTTTCTCTTGCTCCTGGGCGTTGGCGGCGTCGGCCCCCGAAGCGCCCTTTCCGCGTTGGCGGCTTTCGCCCCCTCGGACCTCGCCTGGGCCATCGTAAGGGAGGATCGGGAACTCCTCCGGCGGATTCCGGGAATCGGGGAGAAGCTCGCCGCGCGCCTCATCCTCGAGCTGCGCGACCGCCTGCGCAAGGAGCTGGGGGACGAACTTTCCGCGGCTGCTCCGGAAGAAGCGGCCTTTCGGGAGGTGCTCGAGGCCCTGTACGCCCTCGGCTTTCGGCCGGAAGAGGTCTACCCCCGCGTGCGGGTGGCGATCGCCGAGGCGGGCGAAGACCCGCCCGACGCCAACGCCATCCTCCGCCGCGTCCTTCGTTCGCTTTCCCGGCGGGAGCGCTCCGCGGAGGGGGCGGAAGACGCGGTTCGAGGGGGGTGAGCGCGCGGTCGAGGGGAGCGAAAGGGGGATTTTCGTGTACGGGGGTTGGAGGGAGATGGACGGGGCGGCGTCTTCCTGGGAGGAAGGAGCGGTGTTTTCCGCCGCATCGGTGGGACGGGAAGATTCGGCGGAAGCCTTGCGTCCCGCAGCCCTCGACGATTACATCGGCCAGAGGGAAGTGGTCAGCAACCTGCGCGTGTTCCTCGCTGCCGCTAGGCGGCGCGGCGAGCCCCTCGACCACGTCCTCTTTTACGGTCCGCCAGGTCTCGGAAAGACGACGCTCGCCCACATCATCGCCCGCGAGATGGGGGCGGAGCTCGTGGCCACCTCCGGCCCCGTACTCGAGCGCCCCGGCGACCTGGCGGCCATCCTTTCCGGGCTTCAGGAAGGGGACGTACTCTTCATCGACGAGATCCACCGGATTCCCCGCCCCGTGGAGGAGATCCTCTACGGGGCGATGGAACAGTTTACCCTGGACATCGTCCTCGGGAAGGGACCCGGAGCGCGCACCTTCCGCCTCGACCTCCCGCGTTTCACCCTCGTCGGGGCGACGACCCGCCTGGGCCTCTTGGGGGCGCCGCTGCGGGACCGCTTCGGCGTCCTCTTTCGCCTCGACTACTACGCGGAGGACGAGCTCGCGCACATCGTCCTCCGGGCGGCCTCACGCCTCGGGGTGGAAGTGAGGGAGGAGGCGGCGGCGGAGATCGCCCGCCGCGCGCGCGGTACGCCGCGCATCGCCCTGCGCCTCCTCCGGCGCGTGCGCGACTTTGCCGAAGTGGAGGGGGACGGGAGGATTTCCCATGCCGTCGCTTGCCGCGCACTCGACCGCCTGCGGGTGGATCCGGCGGGGCTCGACCCCCTCGACCGGCGCTTTCTCCTCACGCTGATCGACGTCTTTGGCGGCGGCCCGGCGGGACTCGATGCCCTCGCCGCCGCCCTCGGAGAGGACAAGGGTACGCTCGAGGAAGTATACGAACCCTATCTTTTGGGCCGGGGCTTTCTCGCCCGCACGCCGCGCGGACGGGTGGCCCTTCCCCGGGCGTATGCCCACCTCGGGCGCCCCCTTCCCGGAGAAAGAGAAGGAGTCAGGGGGTGAGTCCGTTGCTTGGAGAGATCGGGCGCATTCTCATGGTCGCCGGTGCCGTCCTCTTCCTCGCGGGGGCGTTTCTCTCCGTGTTTGGAACGCACCTTCCGTTGGGGCGTCTTCCGGGGGACATCGTGATTCGCCGCGAGCACACGATCATCTACTTTCCACTCACGACTTCCCTCCTCGTGAGCGCCGCCCTCACGCTCCTCCTCTTCCTCCTCCAGTTCCTCTTCCGGCGGTGAACCGCCGCAAAAAAGGCCGGCGAAACGCCGGCCGTTCGCCCTGTTTATCGTTCGCCTTGTTCTGCGAGCACCGTTTCGTACGCCCGCACGTACCCCTCGATCATGTGGTCGAGGGTAAAGCGTTCCTCTACGCGCCGACGCGCTTCCGCGCGGCGGAGCCCGGCGACGCGCGGCACGGCCCGCACGGCCCCTTCGAGGTCTTCCACGACGAAGCCCGTCACGCCGTCCTCGACGACTTCGGGCACGGAGCCCCTGGCCATCCCGATCACGGGCGTGCCCGTGGCCATCGCCTCGACCATCACGAGGCCGAAGGGCTCGGGAGCCCGCACGAGGTGCAAGAGCGCCAGGGCGCCGCCGAGGAGGCGGTCGCGTTCGCGCGGACCGACTTCTCCTACGTATTCGATCGACCGCCCGTTCACGTGCGGGCGGATTTTTGCTTCGAAGAACTCGCGGTCTTCGGGGGGAACGGGACCCGCGAGCTTGAGGGGGAAACCCGTGCGGCGGGCGACCTCGATGGCCAGGTCGGGACCTTTCACGGGGCTCAAGCGCCCGAGGAAGAGGAGGTAGGAACCCGGCCGTTCGACGAAGGTGAAGTCCGCGAGGTCGATTCCGTTGTAGACGTTGGCTACGTACCGGAGCTCCGGCGCACCCTGGCGTTCCGCGTAGCTGATGGAGACGTAGGGGAGGTGAGGGTAGCGTCGGTAGAGAAAGCGCGAGTCCGCCTCCAGGAGGGCGGCGCCGTGCAGCGTCGTAAGAACGGGGACCGAGACGAGCGGGGTAAAGGGGAGGGGGAGGTAGTTCATGTGGTTGTGGAGGAGGTCGAGCCCCAGCTCTTCGGCGCGCTTTAGGGCATGGGCGACGTGCATGAGCTCGCACGGCCGCGGAGGGAGATCCTCCCGCTCGCCTAAGGGTCCCGGGCACACGGCTTCCAGGCGCGCGGGCGTCTCCGCGTCGGCGGTGGCGAAGAGGACGACGTCGTACCCGCGCTCTACGAGCCCCCGGGCGAGGCTTCCGGCGACGTACTCCCAAGGTCCGTACGCGCGGGGAGGGATGCGCCACGTGATGGGGGCGAGGATTCCGATGCGGCGCGTGTTTCTTCACCTCCGGATGCACGCGTGGTCGGGTTCAAACGCAGGTCCGTCCGGACCCGTCCGCCCCTTCGCTCGGCGGCGGGGTCCTCTGCGGGCCGGAGGTCTGCCTTCGTCTTTTCGGGGACGGCGGACGTGGCCCCGGCTCACAAGGCCCGACGTCCCACCTGCTCGACCTCGGCGAAGAAGACGCTTTCGCCTTGCGGGGAGAGGACGAAGTGCCGGCCCGTGAGGGCGGCCATTCGGATGGCGTAGTAGGCGGTCATGAGGTAGGAGAGCGTCGCCTCCGCGCCGGCGTTTTCGTTGGGTCCGGTCGGCGTGAGGCCGTCGTAAGCGGCGCCTTCCTCTTCGTCGACGAGGGGGACGCCGAGGTCGTTGGCCCCCGTGAACCAGGCCGCCGCGCGCGCAAACGTCTCCCGGTAGAGGGGATTGCGCGTGAGCGCGTACGCCTTTTCCGCCGCCATGGCGAGTTTCCAGACGTCCACGGGTTGCTGATCGAAGCGGGCGATCTTACCCGGTTCTCCCCAACCGCGGTTGCCGACGGGGCGGACGATTCCGCGGCGGGCGTCGGTCATCGTGCGGATCAAAAAGTCGAGCGAGGCGAGGGCGATGTCGCGGATCTCCCGATCCCCGGTGACTTCGTACGCCGCCAGAAGCCCCCACGGGAGAAGGGCGTTGGAGTACGTGAGCCGCGGCTCGAACCACGTCCACTCGTCCCGGGCGTGTGCTGCAAAGGCCGAGCGGAATTCGGCGAGCATTTCGTCGAAGGCGCGGCGCTCTTCGGCGCTTCGGATCCCGCGGTAGGCGAGGGCGGCCAGGGTGTACGCCATTCCCCGGAGGGCACGGATTTCCCCCCGCTGTACGGGCCCTAACGCGTGCTCGAGAAGTTCGGTGGCCAGCTTTCTGTGCGGCCGCTGGGGAAAACTCCGCTCCGCCCATGCGAGCGCCCAGAGGACGCGGCCGTGTAGGTCGTCGGAAGGAGATTCCTCTTCCGGACGGCCGTCGTAGGTGACGTTGTTGTGGAAGCGGCCGTTGGGCAAGCTCACCCACTCGAGAAACGCGAGGTAGATTTCCGCCCGTTCGAGGAGGGCGCTCCGAAGTTCTCCTTCGGGGAGTTCGCGGCTCCACGCGAGCGCCGCCCAGAGGGCGCGGGCGTTGTCGTCTGCCGTATACCCCTCTTTCCGGCGCGGGAGGAGCTTGTGGGCGTGCTCCAGAAGTCCGGTGCGGTCCGTCAGGCGGAACAGGTGGCGAAAGGAAACCTTTCGACCCCTATCCATGGCTCGTCTTCACCTCGACTCCCGGGGCCAGCGCCTTGCCCAGTTCCCACATCGCGCGGCCCACGTTTTCCCAGCGCATCTGCCGACCTACGGCTCTGAGCCGGCGCTCGAGTCCCCTCCGGTACGCGTCGTCCCGGAGAATCCGCTCCAGCGCCGCCGACCACGCGGCTCGATCGCCGTAGGGGAGGAGGAGGTCGGGAAATCTTGCCAGGAGGTCGCGGGCGTACGTGTAGGGCGTCGAAAGGACGGGGCGACCAAGCCCCACGGCGTACGCCAGCGTTCCGCTGGAGATCTGCTCGAGCCCCGGGTAATGGGTGATGTATACGTCGCTGATGGCGAGGAGTTCCACGAGCTCTTCGTCGCTCAGGAAGCGGTCGACGAAGCGCACGTGTCCTTCGAGGCCGAGTTCGCGGACGAGACGCTGGAGCTCTTCGCGGTAGGCTTCGCCTTCTCGGCGTCGCACCTCGGGATGCGTTTGCCCCGCGATGAGGTAGAGGAGCTCCGGCACCCCCCGCACGACATCCGGCAGGTAGGTGAGGAAGCGATCGATCCCCTTGCTCCGGCTGAGGAGCCCGAAACTCAGGACGACCTTGCGTCCCGACACGCCCCACTTTCTCCGCAGGGCCTCGCGGCTGAACCGCGGCTTTGCCGGCGTGCCGTGGGGAATCACCTGCACCTTCTCCGGTGGTATCCCGTACTGCTCCACGAGGTAGCGTACGGCGGTCGGCGTCATCACGACGGCGCGGGCGCTGCGGGCGAGGATCTCCTCCTGTACGGCGTCGTAGGGAGGGGTGCGGCGAGAAAAAACGGTGTGAAACGTCGTGATGACCGGTTTTTCGAGCCGCGACAAAAAGTCGAGGAGGTATCGCCCCTCCCCGCCGCCGAAGATTCCGAATTCGTGCTGGACGTTCACGACGTCGACGTCCGAAGCGTTCACCCATTCCGCCGCCTCCCGGTAGGCCTCCCGGTCTTCTTTGGGGAGGACGCGGAGAAAGGTGTTTTCGGGCACCGTTTCCCTCGGGGGTACGACGGCGAGCACGGGTAGGTCTTCCTGGGCGAGTCCGAGGGCGGCGATCATGCTGTTTCGCAGGTGGGAGGTAAAGGTGGCAATTCCGCACGCCGTCGGGGGGAAGGTGCTGACGAAGAGGAATTTCATCGATGCGGCACCGCCTTTGGTGCAACTTCATCTGCGGGGGAGGCCGCCTGCGCGACGGAGCGCAACGCCAAAAGCCGTTCCCGCGAAACCTTGAGGATTGCCGCGTGCACCGTGTACGCGGGAGGCGTCTCCACCCCTTCGCAGCCGATCGTCTCGGAAAGGTTGCTCAGGTCGCCGACGCGGGCGCGCCGCCAGAGGATCGTCCGCGTGACCGTCGCCCCACGGCCGACGCGCACGCCTTCTCCGAGGATTGCGTACGGCCCGACGACGGCGTCGTCTTCTACCACGACGTCGTCGGAAAGGAGGAGCGGCGGCACGAGGCGCACGTTCTTTCCGATGCGCACGCGCCGACCTACGTATATGCCGCTCTTCGCGCCCGCGGGAAATTCCGGGAGGCGGAAGGCGCCGTCGAGGAGGTCCCAGTGCGCTTGGCGATAGCGCTCCGGTGTTCCAATGTCCATCCAGTAGCCGTCGAGGAGAAGGCCGTAGACGCCCGCACCCTCGGCGATGAGGCGGGGGAAGACCTCCCGCTCGATGGACACCTCGCGGCCCCGCGGGATCGCGTCCAACACGCGCCGTTCGAGAACGTACACCCCCGCGTTGATTCGACGCGAGGGCGCTTCTTCGATCTTTGGCTTTTCGACAAAGCGGAGGATTTCTCCCCGCTCCCCCTGGGCGACGACGCCGTAGGCGGAAGGATTCTCGACTTCCGTGAGCCCTATGGTCACCGCGCCCCCGTGTTCTCGGTGGAAGGCGAGGAGCCGCTCGAGATCTACCAGGTGCACGATGTCCGCGTTTACGACGAGGAACCGCTCTTCCAGGTAAGCTTCGGCGTTCTTAATCGCTCCTGCCGTGCCGAGGTACTCCCGTTCCCGGGCGTAGCGGATCTCCACGCCGAGCGAAGAGCCGTCACCGAAGTACTCCTCGATCACGTGGGCGTGGTGCTTTACGGCGAGCACAAAGCGCGACACGCCTTCCTTGCGGAGGTGCAGGATCAGCGATGCGAGCCACGGGCGATTTCCCAGGGGAACCATCGGCTTCGGCAGGTCCTCCGTGATGGGGCGAAGGCGTGTGCCCATACCCCCCGCGAGTAACAACGCCTGCATCCGTGTCCCTCCTTCTGTCCTGTGTACGCGCCCGCACACGCAAGCCCTTCCCTGCTAGTATGCACTGCTTTGGTGTTTCTCTTCGGCATGCCGGCTTTCGCGCAGCGATCGCGCCGCCTGTGCCGGGTAGGGCTCGGTGAGTCCCCCTTGCGCACGCAAAGCTCTTGCCCCTGCGGATGGAACACGGGACGTGCCGGAGACCGCCCCCGCTCCCTACGGCCACCGTCGGGACGGCCACATCCCCACATGCGGAACGGAGGCGGGGTCGATTTTTGTGCTTCATAACTGATTATGCATGGCTTTCACAATTTCGTCAAGGCAATGTCTGGAAATTTGTGCTTTACCCCCGTTCGACCGAGTCGGGACGCGAAACGCCGACGCCCGTTGCTCCCGGGAGGCCTTGACTTTAGGTCGTCCGCGCCTTTACAGGTTCCCCGCGAGCGGGTATATTTCTTTAGAGTGTGCCGCTCACCCGCGCAAAGATCGCATCCGCCTCCGGGAAGCGGTCTGCGACGGATGCGGGGTGTTGTTGTTGCGAGGTCCGGCCGTGCGGCGCGTGCGCCTTCGGAAGAGGGTCGGGCGGTGGCGCTCTTTGCCGTTCACGACCGCGCCCGCGAGACGCATACTGTTGGAGAGGGAGACCCGCCGAGACGCGTTACCGGTTGGGGGAGTTGTGTATGGGCGGAGGGACACCGGAGATGGTACAGACCAGACGGGCGCGTTCGGCCGAAGACCTCCTTCGCGAGCTCCGGGCCGGGGAGGGGCCGTTCCGCGCAGAAATCCTGCACTTCATCGGCGTTGAGGATCGGGACGTGTACAACATCACCCCTCCCTTTTGCGATGCCGGACGCTGGCTCATCGCCGGCAGGGTGGAAAACCGCCGAAGCGAGGTCTCCGAGGTGTATTTTTTTGCGGAAAACGAGCGCGGCGATTGGGAACTCCTCCCGGACACGCCCATCTTTTCGCTGCAGGACCCCTTTGTCGCGCGCGTGCAGGGGGAGCTCGTCCTCGGCGGCGTAGAGACGTTCATCCATCCGCGGGGGGTGCCGCCGCGCTTTTGGTGGTGGCGGACCATCCTCTTCCGCGGTTCCGACGTGCGTTCCCTTCGCCCTTTCTTTTACGGACCGGACGGGATGAAGGACATTCGGCTCGTCGAGCTTAAGGACGGCCGTATTGGCGTCTTCACGCGCCCGCAGGGCAGGATCGGGGGGCGGGGGAAGATCGGCTTCTTCACCGTGGGGAGTTTGGACGAACTTCGTCCCGACCTCTTTGAGTCCGCGCCCATCCTCGAGAGCCTCTTTTTGGACGAGGAGTGGGGTGGGGTGAACGAAGCCCAACTCCTCCCGGACGGCCGGCTCGCCGTCATCGGCCACATCGCGCGCTTTGCCGACGAAACGACGCGTTACCGAGACTACTACGCCCTCGCCTTCGTCTTCGATCCGGTGACGCTCAACTTTACCGACGTGCGGATCATCGCCGAACGGCGGAACTTTGTCGAAGGACCGGCGAAGCGAGAAGACGTCGCCAACGTCGTTTTTCCCGGCGGCCTCGTGCGCAATCCCGACGGGACGGCCGTCCTCTACGCCGGCGTGAGCGATGCGGGCGCACAACGCCTCTTCATGCCCGACGTCTTTCGGCCGTACGGCCTTCTTCCCAATCCCCTGCACACACCCTGCGGGCCGCGGATCGAACGATGAGGCTGTCCGACTTCGACTACGAACTCCCAGAAGACCTCATCGCCCAAGAGCCTCTGCCCGAGCGGGACGGTTCGCGCCTCATGGTCCTCCACCGGGTGGAGGGGCGTTGGGAGCACCGACGCTTTCGCGATCTCCCGGATTTCCTCCGTCCGGGGGACGTCCTCGTGTTCAACGACTCCCGCGTGATTCCCGCCCGCCTCTACGGCCGTAAGGCGGGTACGGGTGCGCGCGTGGAACTCCTCCTCGTAGAGCCCCGGGGCGATCCGTGGCGTTGGAAGGTCCTCGCGCGTCCCGCGCGCCGCCTGCGGCCCGGTACGGTCGTGGAGATTTTCCCCGCCCCGTCGGAGATTTCCGAACGGACGTCCCCGGCACTCCGCGCCACCGTAGAGGACGTGCTCGACGGGGGGTTGCGCGGCGTTCGCTTCGACCTCGGCGCGGAGGAGGAAGGGGATTTCTTCCAACTCCTCGAGCGGGTTGGGCGGGTGCCCTTGCCGCCCTACGTGCGCCGCGAGCTCCGCGATCCGGAACGCTACCAAACGGTGTACGCGCGGGAACGCGGCTCGGTGGCCGCTCCTACGGCCGGGCTCCACTTTACTCCCGAACTCCTCGCCGCCCTCGCTGACCGAGGTGTGACCTTCGCCTACGTCACCCTCCACGTGGGGTTGGGGACGTTCCGCCCCGTGACCGAAGAAGACCCCACCCGTCACCGCATGCACGAAGAGCCGTACCGCCTTCCGCCGGAGACGGCGGAGGTCCTCGACGCGGCGCGGCGGGAGGGGCAGAGGATCCTCGCCGTAGGGACCACAAGCCTCCGCGTTTTGGAGACCGTGTACCGGCGCCACGGGCGCTTCGTACCGGAAGAGGGGGTGACGGACCTCTTCCTCTATCCGGGCGTCCCCGTTCGTTCCGTTCAGGGGCTCCTCACGAACTTCCACCTTCCCCGGTCGACGCTTCTCATGCTCGTCGCGGCGTTTGCCGGCTACGAGCTCACGATAGCCGCGTACCGCGCCGCGGTTCAGGAGCGCTACCGCTTCTTCAGCTTCGGCGACGCCATGTTCATCCTTTAGCCGCGTGCATGGAGAACGCCCCTTGTTGCCCGTGCGACGGAGGGAGACGCTGTTGGCCATCCGCTTCGAAGTCCTCGCCCGCGATCGCCGTTCCGGAGCTCGCGTGGGCCGCTTGGTAACCCCTCACGGAACGTTCGAAACCCCGATGTTCATGCCCGTGGGTACGCAGGCTACGGTGAAGACGCTTGCACCCGAGGAACTGCGTGAGATCGGAGCCAAGATCGTCCTCGCCAACACGTACCACCTCTGGCTCAGACCCGGGGAAGACGTCGTCGCCGAGGCCGGGGGACTGCACCGCTTCATGGCGTGGGACGGCGCAATCCTCACGGACAGCGGTGGCTTTCAGGTGTTCAGCCTCGCAGAACGCCGGCGCGTAGAGGAGGAAGGCGTGTACTTCCTCTCCCACCTCGACGGCAGCGTGAAGTTCATGAGCCCCGAAGTGTCCATCGCCGTGCAAAATGCCCTGGACGCGGACATCATCATGGCCTTCGACGAATGTCCGCCCTTGGAGGCCGACCGGACGTACGTGGAAAAGTCCGCCGAACGTACGCTTCGTTGGGCCGAGCGGAGCCTCCGCGCCCACCGCTTTCCCGAGCGCCAGGCCCTCTTCGGCATCGTGCAGGGCGGGTTCTACCCCGACCTCCGCATCGCCCACGCGCGCGCCCTCGTCGCCCTTGACTTTCCCGGGTACGCTGTGGGAGGATTGAGCATAGGCGAGCCCAAGGAGGTCATGTACCGGATCCTCGAGGAGACGGTCCCGCACCTCCCGGAGGGAAAGCCGCGTTACCTCATGGGGGTCGGTTCGCCCGACGCGATCTTCGCCGCCGTCGAGCGGGGGATCGATCTCTTCGATTCCGTTCTCCCTACGCGCATCGCCCGCAACGGGACGGCAATGACGTCCCGGGGGCGCCTCGTGGTGCGAAACGCCGAATACCGGCGCTCCTGGGACCCCCTCGACGCAGCTTGCGACTGCAAGGTATGCCGCACCTTTACCCGGGGATACCTCCGTCACCTCTTCCACGCGGAGGAGATGCTCGGCCCCCGGCTCCTCACGTACCACAACCTCTACTTTCTCCTTTCCCTCATGGAGGGGATCCGCGCCTCGATCCGCGAGGGGCGCTTTCAGGAGTTTAAGGAAGCGTTTCTCACCGCGTATTACGCGGACCAGCCGAACCGCGGGTTTTGAGCCAACTTGCGGCACACGGAAAGGGTGGATTTTCTTGCCTTACGAACCTACGGCAACTCTGGCGCAGGCCAGCGGAGACGGGAGCATCGCGGAGGTTTACGCCCAATATTCCTCGGTCCTCTTCCTCCTCCTCATGTTTGTGCTCTTTTACTTCCTCCTCATCCGTCCGCAGCAAAAGAGGCAAAAGGAGCGCGAGCGCATGCTCGCCACCCTCAAAAAGGGCGACCGCGTGGTGACCATTGGCGGCCTCCACGGAACGATCGTCGACCTCAACGACAAGACGGTCGTCCTCCGCGCCGGAGACAGCCGCCTCACGTTTGAGCGAAGCGCCGTAAGCGTCGTCCTCCGCGACGAAAAGGCAGATAAGGACAAGGAGTGATGCGCTCAGCGCCTCCGCCTACGCGGCGCGCGTAGGAGGAAGAGCTGCGAGGAAAGGCTCCCCAACGCGCCGGCGGCCGCCGCGCCTACGAGGAGGGCGATCGTCGGCAGCCCCGGCGTTCGGGCGAAAAAGATCCAGGCAAACCCGGCGAGGGTGGCGAGGTAGAGGGCGCCGAGAAGCGCCCCGGCCGGCCACCCTCCTTCGTTTTGTCTGCGCCCGAGGAACATTCCGGCTGCGTACGCTACGCCCAGGTGCGTTCCCAGGACGAGGCCGGGAAGCGACCACACCTCCCGCCCGGCGTCGCCCTCTCCTCCCCTTTCCGGGAACACGAGGACCACTGCCGTGCCTACGAGGACGAAGAGGACGAGCGAAAGCACGTACGCCTTGACGAACTCCATCGGTGCGCCCTCCGATCTGCGCAAACTACGCCCGTAGGTTTCTTGCCTTGCCCGAGCCGGGAACACGGGAGGGTCGACGGGTGGAAGACTTTTTGCGCATGCTCGTACGTTCTCTCATCATGTATGCGTACCTCATGTTCATCATTCGTCTCATGGGGAAGCGGGAAATCGGGCAAATTTCCCTCTTCGACCTCGTCGTCTCGATCGTGATCGCGGAGATCGCCGCCTTCACGATCGACGACCTCGAAATGCCGCTTTACCACGGCCTTGGGCCGATCCTCCTCCTCGCGCTCACGCAAATCGCTATCTCCTACGCGTCGATGAAGAGCCGCCGCTTTCGCGACTTCGTCGACGGGAAGCCCTCGATCCTCATCGAGCGGGGAAAAATCCGCGACCGCGAGATGCGCGCCCACCGATACAACATCGACGACCTCCTCATGCAACTTCGGGAAAAAGACGTCCTGGACGTGGCCGAGGTCGAGTTTGCGTACCTCGAACCTTCGGGCAAACTCTCCGTCGTCAAGAAACCCGAACGTCAACCCCTCACGCCGGAGGACCTAGGCGTTCCTCCGAAGGTGAAGGACGTACACCCTTTGCCCGTGATCATGGACGGGGAGGTGATCACGGAAAACCTCAAGCGAACGGGGAAAGACGAGCGTTGGCTCCGGGAAGAACTGCGCGCCCGGGGCATCGCGCGGCCGGAGGACGTCTTCCTCATGACGTTGGACTGCGAGGGGGCTGTCTACCTCGACCTCAAGGACGAAGCGGAGTGCCCTCCCGCGCCTTCCGCCGGCGCGGACGGTTCCGCGCCGTGCTCCTCTACCCCTCGCCGCGGAGGAGGCGGGTGAGCGTGGCGGAAAAAGGGTAGAGGCGCAGCCGTTCGGCGAGAAAGGCGTAGAGGAGCATCGCCGCCAAGAGGGAGAGGAGAAGCTCCTGCACGGGCCCTCCCAGGGCGACTTCGGCGGGGAGGAGACGCAGGGCGCACACCCCGATTGCCGCGCTCCCCAGGGCCGCGACGTACAACTTCCCTTCGGTACCTCCGAGTGGGGAGAATCCGAGGCGGCGGACGAGCGCGCGGTGGTGAAGGGCGGTGAGGACGACGCCCTGAAGCACGTACGCCACGGTGACGCCGCGGATGCCCAGATCGGGCCGGGGAGCGAGGGCGAGAATTGCGGCGAGCTTGAGGACGCTTGCGGCAAGCGTATTTCGGGCATTTACCTGCGACCATCCCAGCGCCTGCAAGGCAGACCCCAGGGGCCCCTGAACGTAGAGGAAGGGTGCGGCGAGGGCGAGGAGGGACAGGTGGGGCGCCAGACGCGGGGTGGCGAAGAGGACGTCGGCGAGGGGCGAGGCAAAGAAAAAGAAGAAGGCGGCAAACGGGAAGGTCAACGCCGAGGTATGGCGCACGCTCTGGCGGAGGAGGTCGACGGTGCGTCCACGGTCGCGCCGAGCCCAGGCCTCGGCCATGGCAGGAATGAGGCTTTGCGAGAGCGAATACGAAAAGGTGGTCGGAAACCAGACGAGAAAGACGGCAAGTCCCGTGAGCTCCCCGTAGAGCGCGGCGGCTTCCGAAGCGGAAGCGCCCCCGTGGAGGAGGGCCCGGTTCACGAGGATGGGTTCTGCGGCGTAGGCCGACGAGGCGATCACTTGGGCGAGGAACACGGGCCAGCCTTCCCGGAGGAGAAAGCGGAGGTCGGCGCGGACGGCCTGGGTACCGGAGGCCGCGGTGCGCACCGCGGCCGGGGGGCGAAACGTAGGATCGCGGCGGTAGCGGACGGCGAGGTAGACGAGGCTGGCTACTTCCCCGAAGAGCGTCGCGGCGAGGATGCCCGCCGCGGCCGCGGACGACCCGTAGGGGAGAAAAAGCCACGCGAGGAGGACCGATGCGGGGCTTCGGACGAGCACCTCCACGGTGGCGGCAACGGCAGGCGGGCGCATGTCCGAGAGGCCCTGAAAGTACGCGCGCAGGACCGTGCCCATGCCCATGATTCCGAGTGCGAGTCCGGCAACGCGGAGGGGGAGGACGAGCTCGGGGTTGGCGAAGGCACCGCGGGCCAAAGGCTCGGCGAGGAGGGCGAGGAGGATCCCGCCCGCTCCCCCGAAGCCCAGGGTAAGCCCCACGGCGAGGTAGAACAGGCGGGCCATGCGCCCTTCGTCCCGCACGCTCGCCGCTTGGGCGATTCCCTTGGGCAAGGCGACGTGCAGTCCGAAGCGGGCGAAGGCCAGGAAGAAAAAGAGGAGCGGGAGGACGAGTTGGGCGAGCCCGAGCGCTTCCGTGCCTGCGAGGCGCGGGATCGCGAGCTTCGGGAGAAAGCCCATGAGGCGGCCGAAGACGCCAGCGAAGAGGAGCGTGAACGTTCCGCGCAAGAGGCTCTGTCGTGGCATGTCCGTCCCCCCGCTTCATGGCTATGAGGGACGGGAGGGGGCCATGCCCTCCTCGCCGGGCAGTCGATCCGCCGAATCCGGGAAAGCGAGGGAGATCGCTGCGATGCGAGGCGCGTCTGAAGGTCCGTACCCGAAATTCGACCGCGAGGTGCTGGAAGGCTCGACCTCACCCCGAGAAGTTCTTCCCTTCCCGGAATTGAGCGAGTTTGACATCGAGGCGACGCTGGAGGCCCTCCGGGTACGTGAAGGTTTTGGGGTGCGAAAGCCCCCTCCCGAAAACGCCGCGTGGCGGGTCGATCGAGACATTCGCGAGCGGTACGGTGAGGAGGTTCGCGCATCCCTCCTCGAACTGTGCGAAGCGCGGGCCGCCGACTTTCGCCTTCTGGGGTTCGTAGGGATTACGGGAGGGGACGTCTGGCACACGGTGCTTCGCCGGTACGATGCCCCTCCCCCTCTGTACCGCCTCGTCGCGGACATCCTCTCCCTCAAGGTACAGACGTTCCTCGACGACCGGCGGCAGGAGATGTACCGGAATTCGCGTTGACCCCCGCCGTCGGGCTTCCTATAATTGTGACATGGCGTACCGTGGAGAGAAACGCCCGTCGCCCCTACCCGTCGCCCCTAGCGTAGGGGAGGGGTACGGGCGTCCAGCATTCCGTACCCGTCTGTTTCGGGGAGGAAGGAGAACACGCCGAAATGCCCCCTTTCCTGCGACGCCATCCCCTGGGTACCGTCCTCGTCGCGGTTCTCCTTTTCGTCGTCCTGGCCGTCGGTACGCTCCCCGGGATCCTGCGGGGGATCCCGCTGGGTTTGGACCTGCGCGGGGGATTTGAAGTTCTCTACCGCGTGGAGCCGATTGGGGGAGGAAGCGTGACGCGCGACCTCCTCGCCCAGACCCAGGCCGTGCTCGAACGGCGGATCAACGCTCTCGGCGTCTCCGAACCCGACCTGAGCGTAGAGAATCCCGACCGGATTCGGGTGAAGCTCGCGGGCGTCACCGACGAGAAGGAAGCGCGCCGAATTCTCGCCGCCCAAGCCGAACTCACCTTCCGCGAGGTCGTCTACGATCCCCAGGCGGGGAAGCTCGTCCCTACGGACAAGGTCCTCCTCACGGGGGCGGATCTCAGGGAAGGGTCGGCGCGGCCGGAGCTCAATCCTCAGACGGGGGAAGCAGAGGTCGCGGTGGCCTTCAAGGACCCGCAGAAGTTCGAAGCGCTCACGCGCGAGTACTACGGATCCCTCGATCGCCGCATCGGGATCTTTTTCGACAACGAGATGCTCTCGGCGCCCGTCGTCCGGGCGGTGATCCCGAACGGTCAGGCGGTGATCACGGGCTTTAAGGATCTCCGGGAGGCAAAGGACGTTGCCACCCTCCTGAACGCCGGCGCCCTTCCCGTGAAGCTCGTGGAAATCTCCTCCAACGTCGTGAGCCCGACCCTCGGCCAGGCGGCCCTTCGCCACGGAATCGAAGCCGGCGCCCTTGCGGCGACGTTCATCGCGGTCTTCCTCACCTTGTTCTACCGCCTGCCCGGGTTGGTTGCCGTCTTGTCCCTCTCCGTGTACCTGTACCTCATGTTCGTCGTCTTGTGGGGCGTTCCCGTAACGCTCACCCTCCCGGGGATCGCCGCGTTCATCCTCGGGATGGGGATGGCCGTGGACGCGAACATCCTCACGGACGAACGGATCAAGGAGGAACTGCGCGCCGGTCGCCCGCTCAAGGTCGCCGTGCGCCTCGGTTCCCAGAAGAGCCTTCGGTCGATTCTCGACGCCCACGTGACGACGATCATCGCCGCCCTCGTCCTCTTTTTCCTGGGCACGGGTTCCGTGCGCGGCTTCGCCCTCGTGCTCATCACCTCGAACGTCGTCAACCTCCTCACGAACGTCGCCCTTTCGCGCCTCATCCTGTATCTTCTCGTGGAAAGCCCGCTCCTCGGGAAACCGCACCTGTTCGGAGTAGGGGAGGCAAAAGCCCATGTCGCGTAAAGGGAAGGGACGGGAAGGGCGGCGGGAGCGGACCGCCGGGGGACAGGACGGTTCCTTCCGCCTCGGGAGGCAAACGGATTCGCCACCTGCAAAGCGCGAGACCCCCCTTCCCGCCGGCGCGGAGGGAAACGCGGCATCTTCGACGGGTGGCTTTCGCGGCCTCGTGGAGCGCATCGACTTCGTCCGCTACCGGCGCGTGTACTACCTCATCACGCTCGCCTTCCTCGTCTTCGGCGGGATTGCCCTCGCCTGGCGCGGCCTCAACCTCGGGGTAGACTTCACGAGCGGGACGCGCATCGAGGTGAAGGTGGGGAAGGAGTTCACGGACGAAGAAGTCTACGGCCTCCTCAAGGACCACCCTCCGTCCCTCGTGGAAAGGGTGGGCGTAGGCGAAAGTACGTCCCTCGTCCTCCGCTACAAGCGTGTGCTTTCGCAGGAAGAGGTGGAGCGCGTACGCGAACTTTTGAGCCGGCACTTCGGAGGCGACCTCACCCCGACGGTGAGCACCATCGACCCCCTCGTGGGGCGGGAGCTCGCCCGCAACGCGGTATACTCGACGCTCCTCGCGGCCTTGGGGATCGTACTCTACATGACCATCCGATTCGAGTACCGCATGGCCTTGGCGGGCATCGCGAGCATCTTCAGCGTCGTGGGGATCGTGGTCGGGCTCATCGCCCTCCTTCAGGTCGAGGTAGACGTGACCTTCATCACGGCAATTCTCACGATCGTCGGCTACGCGATCAGCGATACGGTGATCGTCTTCGACCGCATCCGCGAAAACCGCCAGCTCCGCGAGCCCAGGGACGCGGAAGGGTACATCTCCCTCGTGAACGCGAGCATTCGCCAGGTGTTCGTCCGCTCCGTGAACACCGTGCTCACCGTCCTCTTCGCTTCCCTCGCCCTCCTCGTTTTGGGCGGGCCCGGACTCTACACCTTTGCCCTTACGCTCACGTTGGGGCTCTTCTTCGGAGCCTACGCCTCGCTCGCGACGGCGAGCCAGCTGTGGCTCGACTGGATCTTGTGGGATCTTCGACGGGGTCGCCTGCGCCCGGCGCGCGCCTGAGGGGGAATCCGTCCCCGGGAAAAGCCGGAGGGGAGGAGGTAGGGCCGGTGGACTTGCACGTTGCCGTAGGGGGATGGTCGTACGTCCCCCTCTCCGAAGAAGAACGCCGCGGCGTATTTCGCCTCGCCGGCGAAATCGCTTTCCCTCCGTCGCTTGCCGAGGTGCTCTGGCGCCGCGGGTACCGCACCCCGGAGGCGGCGAAGGCCTTCCTCGCGCTCGCCGATGCGCCGCCGGCGAACCCCTTTGACCTGCCCGGAGTGGAGGCCGCATTGGGGCGGCTCCTCCTCGCCCGGCGGCGGGGGGAGCGCGTCCTCGTCTACGGGGACTACGACGCCGACGGTGTCCTCGGGACGGCCATCCTCGTGCGCGCGCTCCGCGCCGCCGGAGTGCGCGTCCGCGCCGTTCTCGCGGACCGCTTTCGCGGAGGCTACGGCCTTCACGCCGCCGCGCTGGAACCCCTTCTCCGCGGACCGGAGGCGGCGACCCTCGTGGTCACGGTGGATACGGGTTCTACGGCCGGGGAAGCCGTCCGCGCCCTGCGCGCGCTCGGAGCGGACGTCGTCGTGACGGACCACCACGCCCTGGACGAATCGCCTCCGCCGGCCGACGTCTTCGTAAGCCCCCGCCTCCTTCCGGACGGACACCCCCTTTCCTTTCTCTCCGGCGCCGGCGTCGCCTACCTCCTCGCGCGCGCGCTTTTCGCGGCGCTCGACGGTGCGGACCCGGGATTCCGCGGCGTTTCGTCCTCCGCCGTTTCTCCCGCGCGCGAAGTTCTGCTCGGCGAACTCGAGGCGTACGCGGCCCTGGCGACCGTGGCCGACGTCGTTCCCTTGCTGGGAGAGAACCGCTCCCTCGTGCGCCGCGGCCTGAGATCCTTGCGGAATGCTCCTTCTCACGCCTTGGCCGCCCTCCTTCGGGCCGCCGGCGTCTCGCCGGACGACCTCGACGAGGAGGCGGTGGGTTTCCGCATCGCCCCCCTCCTCAATGCCGCCGGGCGCATGGCCACGCCCTACGAGGCGCTGCACCTCCTTCTCGCGGAGGACGCCGAGGAGGCCGAAGCTCGCGCCGCCCTCCTCCGCAGGCTGAACGAGGCGCGGCGCCGCGAGGTCGGTAGGATTTTGGAGGAAATTTCCGAAGCAGACCTTCGCGGCCCGGGTGCGGTCCTCTGCGGCGCGGATTGGCACGAAGGCGTGCTCGGCATCGTCGCCTCCCGGCTGGAGGCGGAGCTCGCGCGTCCGGTGTTCGTCTTCGCACCTGCGGAAGAGGAACCGGCGCTTCTCCGCGGTTCGGCGCGGGCGCGGGCTCCTTACGACCTCGTATCGCTCCTCGCCGACCTCCGAAGCGCTCTTCCCGAAGCGATCCTCGTGGCCGGCGGTCACCGGGAGGCGGCGGGGCTCACCATTCGGCGCGAAGCCTTTCCCGTCGTGCGCGAGGCGATCCTCTCGCGCCTTGCGTCGAGATACGGCGGTCCGGGAGGGACGTCCGCGCGCGGAGGGCTTCTCGAGGCCCGTCTCACCCTCGAGGAGCTCGGGGACGGCTTCCTCGCGCGATACGCCGCCCTCGCTCCTTTCGGGGAGGGAAACCCCCTGCCGCGTTTTTTGCTCGAGGGGGTGCAGGTCGTTGACTCGCGCTTCGTCGGGCGAGACGGCACCCACGTGCGCCTGCGCCTTGCCCGGGGAGGGACTCGGGGAAAGGCGATCGCCTTTCGCCAGGCGGAGTTTTGGCGTACCGTGGACCGTGCCCACGCCTTCGCCCTGGCGTGCGAAGTGCGCCCTTCGACCTTTCGCGGCCGGACGCACGCCGATCTCCACGTGCTCGCCGCCGAGCCGCGCCCGTTGCCGTCGTTCGTCCCCTTCGTCCGCCGAGGGGGGGAAGCTCCCGGAGGCCGCCTCCTCGCCTACGCAGAGGAAGAAGGACGCGCACGGGCTTGGACCTTTGCCCGCCCGGGGGACTTCTTCCTCGTCCTCGACCACGGGGGGCCGAGGGGGATTGCGACCGCAGTGGGGGGATCTTGTTCCCCCGCTCCGTCCCTTCCGTTCTCCCTCGAGGTGCTTCCGGAGCCGGGCGTGCCGGAACTCGGGCGCGGACGAACCGCTCCGGCCGTCCTCCTCGACCTCCCGCCGGGAGAGTCCGCGCTTTACGCCTTTTCCCGTCTCGCGCCCGAAGGAGAGGTCTTCCTTCCTCCCGAAGTGTTGGAAGACGCGCGGCGTTGGGCGCGCTTCGACACTCGGGCGTGGTTTGGGCGGGCGCTCGCCTACGTGCGCGACGCCTGTCGGCGCGGAGACGTCTTCAGGAGAGCAGGGGACGGATCGTACGTCCTTTCTGCGGGAGCCTGGCGTTCGCTCTTCCCCTCCTCCTGGTCCCCTTCTGCGGTGCACCTGGTCCTTCGGGTGTTCGTGGAGGCGGGCATCGCTTCCGACGCCAGGGGGCCCGTTCTCCGGCTGGTTGGGGAGAAGCTCGACCTCTCGGGCGAGGAACTTCTTTCCCCGACCCTCGCACGCCTCACCGGCCGAAGCGAGGCTGCTCGCCTCATCCTCCGCCATGCGGTTGCCCTCGCGCACTCCGGCGCACCCGGAGAAGGGGCTTTCTTCCGCGCCCCGTGATCCCGCAGCCGCCTTCGGAGCGCGGGTTTCTCCTTCCCTCCAATCCCCTTCCAACTGCCCTCTCCTCTCCCAACCCCCTCCAACAGCCGTCTCCCCTCTACTCCCCTTTCAACTGCGGCGCCTAAGGGCGCGTGCACCTTTGGAAAGCCGGGCGAGCGCGGGACCCCTAGCCCAATCGTCTTCCGTCGGCCGTCCGCGACCCGCCGCGTTTCCGCACACGAGAAAGGAGTGATCTCCGTGGCCCTTCACGCCCTCGATCCTCAGGCGCTCGAAGAGCGGCTCAAGAAGTCCATCCGCACGATTCCCGACTACCCCCAGCCGGGAATCCTCTTTTACGACATCACGACGCTCTTCCAGGACCCCGAAGCGTACAAGCTGGCCATCGACCACCTCGTAGAACGCGTTCGCCCCTTTCGCCCCGACGTGATCGTCGGTCCCGAGGCGCGCGGCTTCGTGGTGGGAGGGCCGTTGGCATACGCCCTCGGCGTCGGCTTCGCGTTTGTCCGGAAGCCCGGGAAGCTCCCCCGCGAGGTCGTCACCGCCGAATACGAAAAGGAATACGGCCCGGACTCCCTCGCCATCCACCGGGACGCCTTGCTCCCCGGGCAACGCGTCGTCGTCGCCGACGACCTCCTCGCCACGGGAGGGACGATGGGCGCTACCGTCGACCTCGTCCGCAAGCTAGGGGGCGAGGTGGTCGCTGCCGCGTTTCTCATCGAACTCGCCCACCTGGGGGGACGCAAGTTCCTCCTGGAGGAGAAAAAAGTTCCCGAAGTCGTCACCCTCGTCCGGTACTCCGGGGAAGGCTGACGGTTCCGCACGGCGGCGGCCGTAGCCTTCCTTTTCCCTTTACAGAAGGAGGGGATGTGGCGCATAATGTAAGGAAGCTGGTACGCCCGGACGCGAGTCGGGGCCGGCCGGGCCGCCCCCTCGGAGGTCCCGGCTGCCGATGGTGGGTGAGGGACGATGTCTACGACCGCAATTTCCGGAATCCCCGAAAGGCTTTTTACCCTGGCAGGAGAATACCTGGACGATAGAGGGATGGAACTTCTCCGGCAGGCGTACGCCTATGCCGAAGAGCACCACCGCGGACAGTACCGGATTTCCGGCGACCCCTACATCACGCACCCCGTGGCCGTGGCGGAAATCCTCGCCGAACTCCGGATGGACGCGGTGACGCTCACCGCCGCTCTCCTCCACGACGTGCTCGAGGACACGGCGGCGACGCGGGCGGAGTTGGAAGAACGGTTTGGCAAACCGATCGCCGAACTCGTGGACGGCGTCACGAAACTTCGGCATCTGAATTTTTCGTCTGAAGCCGAGGAGCAAGCGGAAAACCACCGCAAGATGCTCCTCGCCATGGCCCGCGACGTGCGCGTGATCCTCATCAAGCTCGCCGACCGCCTCCACAACATGCGCACCCTCAAGTACCGTGGCGAGGAGGACCAGCGCCGGATCTCGCGCGAGACGCTGGAGATCTACGCCCCAATTGCGCACCGCCTGGGCATCTTTAAGGTGAAGTGGGAGCTCGAGGACCTCGCCCTTCGGTACCTTAACCCCCAGCAGTACTACCGGATCGTCCACCTCATGAAAAAGAAGCGCGCGGAGCGCGAGGCGTACATCCAGCGCGTGATCGACGTCCTCGAGGAAAAGCTCGCGGAAATGGGAATCAAGGCGGAGATCTCCGGCCGCCCCAAGCACATCTACAGCATCTACCGCAAGATGTACCTGGAAAACAAGGAATTCAACGAGATCTACGACCTCCTCGCCGTCCGCATCATCGTGGACACGATCCGCGACTGCTACTCCGTCCTGGGAATCGTCCACACCCTCTGGAAGCCCGTTCCCGGCCGGTTCAAAGACTACATCGCCATGCCCAAGGCGAACATGTACCAATCCCTGCACACGACGGTCATCGGCCCCGAAGGCGAGCCCCTCGAGGTGCAGATCCGCACCCACGACATGCACGTTACCGCGGAGTACGGGATTGCCGCCCACTGGGCCTACAAGGAGGGCAAGGGAACCAAGGACGCAGAGGAGGAAGCGCGGCGGCTGCGCTGGATTCGCGAACTCCTCGAGTACCAAAAGGAGTCGCAAAACGCCCTGGAGTTCGTCGAATCCCTCAAGGTGGACATCTTTTCCGACCTCGTCTTCGTCTTCACGCCCAAAGGAGACGTCGTCGAACTCCCCGCCGGCTCGACGCCCTTGGACTTTGCCTACAAGATCCACACGGAGATCGGGCACCGCTGCGTCGGCGCCAAGGTGAACGGCAAGCTCGTCCCCCTCGACACGACGCTCAAGACGGGAGACATCGTAGAGATCCTCACCTCCAAGCACAGCTTTGGTCCGAGCCTCGACTGGCTCAAGATCGTGAAGACTTCGAGCGCCCGCAACAAGATCCGCGCGTGGTTCAAGAAAGAGCGGCGGGAGGAGATGTTCGAGCGGGGGCGCCTCGCGCTCGAACACGAAGCGCGGCGCCACGGGATTCCCCTGAAGGAAGCCCTGAGGGATGAGTACCTGCGCGAGGTCGCTAACCGCCACCACTTCGGGAGCGTGGAAGACCTTCTCGTCGCCGTCGGCTACGGAGGCATGACCCCTTCCGCCGTCCTCGCCCGCCTCGTAGAAGAAAGGCAGAAGGGGGAGGGGGCCGCGGCCAAGGCCGAAACCGCCCATGCGGAGGTCGGCAAGGCCTTCGTCCAGCAGGAGGCGCGCAGCGCCGTAGCCACCCCCGCCCGGGGACGGGTTTCCAACACGCAGGGGGTCGTCGTCCCGGGTGTGGACAACGTCCTCGTGCGCCTCAGCCGCTGCTGCAACCCCATCCCCGGCGACGAGATCGTAGGATTTATCACCCGCGGGCGGGGGATCTCCGTACATCGCAAGGACTGCCCCAACGTCGCCCGCGAGGACCCTTCGCGCCTCATCGAACTCCGCTGGGAGCCCACGGGCAACCTCGAGTACCCCGTGGAGATCGAAGTGCTCGGCTTCGATCGCCCCGGGATCTTGAGCGACGTCATCCAGGCCATCGGGGAGTCCAAGGTCAACATGACGGAGGTGCGCGGGCGCAGCGACCAGAACCGCATGGCGCACATCGCCGTCACCGTACACGTGCGCGATGTGGATCATTTGAACCGTGTCCTGGATCGAATTCGGCGCGTGCGCGACGTGTACACCGTGCGGCGCGCGCTCAAGCCGTAGGGCGGTTGGAATTTCCTCATACCGGTACCGGCACCGGGTTTTAGGCGGAGACGGAAGATGCGTCGCCGCCGAAGTTTTTATTTGCGTTTTTTTCGCGCGTCTTCGCACCGTTCGTCGAAGGAGGGGAAAGCGTGCGCGTGGTGCTTCAGCGGGTTACGGAAGCGTCGGTTCTCGTGGACGGAGAAGTGGTCGGGGCGATCGGCCCCGGTCCCGGCCTTCTCCTCTTTGTAGGATTTACCCACGGCGACGGCCCGGACGTTCTTCCGCGCATGGCCGACAAGATCCTCCGCCTCCGCATCTTTGCGGATTCCGCCGGCAAGATGAACCTCTCCGCCTTGGACGTCGGAGCTTCCCTCCTCGTCGTCTCGCAGTTCACCCTGTACGCCGACGTCCGCCAAGGGCGACGGCCGAGCTTTACGGAGGCGCTGCCGCCGGACGCAGCGGCGCACCTCTTCGATGCCTTTGTCCGCGAACTCCGAGCTTCCGGCCTCGTCGTCTCCACGGGCCGTTTCGGCGCGCACATGGAGGTGCGCCTCGTAAACGACGGGCCCGTGACCCTCGTCCTCGACGACCGGGAGCTCTGGCCGAAGGGGAATGGATTCGGCCACTAATCGGATACTACTCGGGGTACGGCAAAGTTCGATTTTCCGCGCACGAGGTGGGCGGTCGATGTCTCCATCGAGCCGTCGGGAAGCCGCCCGGAAACTCGAAAGGAGCGCCCCTCAGGGTGCTCCTTTTCCGTTTCCCGAATCTGTTTATCGAGCGATTTCAATCATGGTCCTTAGCCCTTTCGTTGCCGATTTAGCCGGATGTACTCTACCGTGTGCCTGAGCCCTTCCTCCAAGGGAACCTTCGGTCGCCAACCGAGCTCCCGCCCTGCCTTTTCCGGATCGAGGAATATTCTTTTCAACTCTCCGGCACGCTCAGAGCCGTAGTTCGCTTCGCCCTGGAAGCCGGTTGCTTCTTTTAGCAACCGGAAGAGTTCGTTTACCGAAATACCCCGACCGGTGCCTATGTTGTACGCCAGATCGTCAATGCTCCTTACGGCAGCCGGGTCTATTCCGTTCAGGATCTTTTGCACGGCCAAGAGGTTGGCCTGGACCACATCCTCCACGTAAACGTAGTCCCGCAGCTGTTCTCCGTCGCCGTATACAGTAGGTGTCTCCCCGGTGAGCATTTTTTGCGCGAAGATGGCCACCACCCCGGCCTCACCGTAAGGATCTTGCCGGGGGCCGTACACATTGCCGTACCGGAGAGAAATGTACGGCAAGCCATGCACCCGCGCGAAGTAATAGAGGTAATATTCCGAAGCCAACTTACTTATTCCGTAAGGAGACAACGGACCTTTGGGATGCTCTTCGTTTACGGGCAATTTTTCCGGTTCGCCGTAGATTGCTCCGCCGGAAGAGGCGAAGATGAAGCCTTTCACCTCGTAACGGACGCTGTTGGATAGGAGGTTTAGCAGGCCTTGGATGTTGATCCGGGCGTCTTCCTCCGGATTGGTCACCGAGCGGCGAACGTCTATCTGCGCCGCATGATGGATTACCAACTCCGGCTTCTCTTCGTGAAAGACCTTCTGCATGTCAGGAGAGCATATATCGAGCCGGTAGAAGCGGGAGGGGGAATTGAGGTTCTCTTCGCGGCCGCTGCTCAAGTCGTCGACCACCACCACATCATGACCCTTTCTCAAAAGGGCGTCCACCAGGTGGGAGGCAATAAAACCGGCGCCACCGGTCACCAGCACGCGCAAAAGAAATACCCCCTTAACTGGCCTTTTTGGCCCGCCCGTTTCCGCACGTAAGGGGCCGGGGCTCTGAGAGAAACGAGCTTTGCCACCAGAGCGACGACAGGATTGACGGGGAGCCAGTTCCAGATTTAGCGTTCTAGAAGTTTTCCGGCGGAAGACATCCTACGGCAACGGAAAGAGGAGGGCTCCCCACCTCCTTCGTCCGAGAACTTTCCGACCGCCATTATACCACCTTTTCCTCCGACTTCCGCTCCCGAACCAACCCAGGTGCCGGAACGACGGGTTCTTGGAGAACAATTTGTGCATTGGGGAAGCCCGTGGCGGGAGCCTGCCGAGCAAAGTCAGTCTTGTGCCGGGGGTCGGGGCGGGCTAGAATGGGGACGAGCACAGATATAGACGGGCGAACGCGTAAAAACCCTACATATAGGACAAACGGCCCACCTCGCCATCCCGGTGGGGAGCCGGTGGGGAGAAGGAGAGGAAGGGAAATGGCGTACACAGCTCCTACGAATTCGGGTACGGGAGTGACGCCCGCCGCACCTTTGAGCGAAGCGCAGCTCCTTCGAGAAATCCAAGAAGTCCTTTCTCGATTCTCCCATCTCGACGGCACGCGTTTCCTGGAGAGGACGCTTCGCGCCGTGCGCCAAGACCCCGAGCACGACCCGTACGACTACGCCGTAAGAAACGCGCTCGACGAAATCCGCATCGGCGCGGAAGACTGGACGTACGTCGCCGCGCGCCTCTACCTTCGCAAGCTCTACCGCGAGGCGGCGGAAAACCGGGGCTACGCGTACGACCCGGAAAGGCCGTATCAAAACTTTCCGGAGCTCGTTCGCACGCTCCACGCACTTGGCGTCTATTCCGACGCGATCCTCAAAGCCTACTCTCCGGAAGAACTCGAGCTAGCGGGCACGTGGCTCGATCCCAAGAAAGACGAGCTCTTCACGTATCTCGGGCTTCTCACGATGAGCACGCGCTACCTCGCGCGGGATAAAGAGGGGAGGACGTTCGAGCTTCCGCAGGAGCGCTACCTCGTCATCGCCCTCTACCTCATGCAGAAGGAAGACCCCGCCCGGCGCATGGATCTCGTGCGCGAGGCGTACTGGGCGCTTTCCAACCACTACATGACCGTGGCGACGCCGACGTTTGCCAACGCGGGGAAGGCTTGGGGGCAGCTTTCGAGCTGCTTCATCGACGTCGTGGACGACTCCCTCCGGGGGATTTACGATTCCAACACCGACGCGGCGCTTCTCTCGAAGGCGGGCGGAGGAATCGGCGTCTACATGGGGAAGCTCCGCCCGCGCGGGAGCGCGATCAAGGGGATTCGCGGGCTTTCCTCCGGCATCGTGCCCTGGGCGCGACAGCTCAACAACACCGCCGTATCCGTCGACCAGCTGGGGCAAAGGCAGGGCGCGATCGCCATCTACCTCGACGTGTGGCACAAAGACATCTTCGACTTCCTCGACCTCAAGCTCAACAACGGCGACCCGCGCATGCGGACGTACGACCTCTTCACCGGCGTGGCGATTCCCGACCTCTTCATGGAGCAGGTGGAGAAGAGGGGCCCGTGGTATCTCTTCGATCCCCACGAAGTGCGCACCAAGAAGGGATGGAGCCTCGAAGACTTCTACGACGAGGAGTTCGGCCGGGGGAGCTTCCGGGAGAAGTACTGGGAGCTCGTAAACGACCCGGAGATCTCGAAAGAAGAAGTTCCCGCAATCGAAGTGATGAAGCGCATCATGCGCTCGCAGCTCGAGACGGGAAGCCCGTACATGCTCTACCGCGACACGGCCAATCGGATGAATCCCAACAAGCACGCGGGTGTGATCTACGCGTCTAACCTGTGCACGGAAATCCTCCAGAACAACTCCGCCACGACGGTTGTGGAAGAGTACCTGGACGAAGACGGAAACATCGTGACGAAGAAGAAGCCGGGCGACTTCGTGGTGTGCAACCTCTCCTCGATCAACCTCGCCCGGGCGGTGCCGGACGATGTGCTCGAACGTCTCATCCCCATTCAAATGCGCATGCTCGACAACGTGATCGATTTAAACCGCATAGAAGTGCTTCAGGCCGTGGTGACGAACCAAAAATACCGCGCCGTGGGGCTTGGAGTCTTCGGCTGGCACCACCTCCTCGTTCTGGAAGGCATCCCGTGGGAATCGGAAGAGGCCGTAGAGTACGCCGACAGGCTCCACGAAAAGATCGCCTTCCTCGCGATACGCTCTTCCGTGGAGCTCGCAAAAGAGAAGGGCTCGTATCCCCTCTTCGAAGGATCGGAGTGGCAGACGGGGAAGTACTTCGAGCGCCGGGGCTACGTCCGCCCGAACTACAAAGAACTTCCTCCCGAAGAGTGGACGGAGTGGGAGAAGCTGGCGGACGAAGTGAGCCGCTACGGGCTCAGAAACGGATACCTTCAGGCGATAGCTCCCACGGGCACGACGTCCATCGTGGGCGGCTCCACCGCATCCATCGATCCGGTATACCGCAAAGAGTACATCGAAGAGAAGAACAACTACCGGATTCGCGTCATAGCGCCGGGTATGACGCCGTTTAGGGCTGCGCTCTACAAAAACGCCCACGAAATCGACCAGATGTGGAGCATCCGGCAGAACGCCGCGCGTTCGAAACACGTAGACCAGGGAATTTCCTTCAACCTCTACGTGAGGCACGACATCAAAGCGCGGGATCTCTTACATCTCCACCTCGCGGCGTGGAAGATGGGGCTCAAGACGACGTACTACGTCCGCTCCACGACGGTGGAAGTCGAAGAGTGCGAATCGTGTTCGTCGTGAAGCGCGGACGGCGCCGCGGCGCAAAAAAGGCGCCAAAGAAAGCGCGATACGATGCCGGGGAGGGCGGAGCGCGATGAAAAGGGAAGTATTTCCGGGGGGCGGCACCCCTGCAAAGGGGGACGGCGCCCCTGCAAAAGCGCTCGTAAGTTACGTTTCCTACAGCGGAAATACGCGGGAGACGGCGGAGATCGTCGCGGAAGTGCTTTCGGAGAAAGGCTTCGATGTGACGCTATTAGACGTTTCGGAGGCGACGCCTCCCGGGGAGCTCGGAGGCTTCGACGTGTACGCGTTCGGGGCGCTCACGTGGGGGGACGGAGAGCTTCCGGAGGAGATGCGCGTCTTCCTCCGCGGTCTTCTCCCCCTTCTCGAAGAGCGCGCCGAGGAAGGCCGCGCGCCTAAGGCTTCCGTCTTCGGCACGGGCGACAGCATCTTTCCCCGATTCTGTTGGGCGGTAGACATCATGTTCTATCACCTCACGAAGCGGGAAATCCCCACGTTCCCCGAAAAGCTCAAGATCGAACAATCTCCTTACGGCCTGGGGCAGGTTGCCAAGGTAAAGACGTGGGCGGAGAAACTCGCAGAGTGGGCGCAAAGCCCCTTCGCGACGGAGAGCGCGACGCATGCGGGAAGCGTTTCGAAGTTTGCGGTGAAGTAGGCGAAGCAGGGAATACAAAGAGGTGCAAGTTCGGAAATAAAATCTCGAGTGCAAGTAAAGCAGAATAAAAAAAAGGAGGATTCTTCCATGCTCGAACTCCGACCGGGAGAGCCAGTTGTGCGCAAAATCCGCCTTCTCGCGCCGGGGAAGCCGAACAAGGCCACGCGCATCGTAGGCGGAGAAGCGAGCGGGATCGTGAACTGGAACGACATCCGCTACCCGCAGTTCTACACGATCTACAAGACGCTTCTCGGGAATTTCTGGATCCCCGACGAGGTGCCCATGACGCGCGACGCCAAAGAGTGGGGGAGCCTCACGCCCAGGGAGCAGGAGGCGTATCTCAAGACGATCGGGCTTCTCTCCAACCTCGACTCCGTGCAGACGCGCTACGTGCTCGAAGCGAGCCTTTACGTCTCCGACCCGTCGGTGCACGCGATTCTTTCCGTGATCGCCCAGCAGGAAGCCGTGCACAACCAGAGCTACTCGTACATTCTTTCGTCCATCGTGCCCTTCGACGTCCAGAACAAAGTCTTTACCGACGCGCATTCCGACCCGGCCGTGCTCAGGCGCAACATGTTCATCGTGGATCTCTACGAAGAATTCCGCGAGAAGCGCACGGCGGAGGCTTTGGCGAAGAGCCTCGTCGCCTCCCTCATCCTCGAAGGGCTCAACTTCTACTCGGGCTTTGCGGTGTTTTACAACTTCGCGCGCAACCAGAAGATGCTCGGCACCTCCACGATGATCAGCTACATCCAGCGCGACGAGATGCAACACGGATATTTCGTCACCCAGCTCATCCGCGCGATCCTCACGGAAAACCCCGAGCTCGACCGAAACGGAGAGTTTTCGGAGTTTGCGCTTGAGACGATCGCGAAAGCGGTAGAGCTCGAAAGCGAGTGGACGAAAAACGTCCTCTGGGGGCTTAGCGGAATCGACCTCGAAGAGATGCTCGCGTACGTGAAGTATCTCGCGAACAAGCGCCTCTCCATGCTGGGACTTCCCGATCTCTATCCCGGCTACGACGAAAACGTGATGCCGTGGATTCAGGCGTACTCCGACGAAAACATAAACAACATCAAGACGGATTTCTTCGAACAGCGCTCCCGCTCGTACACCAAGGTGACGGATGTGAACGGGTTTGACGAGCTGTAAGTCTTCGAGTTGTATGCCGCGGAGCACCGGGGTATACTCAGGGTGAACGGCAAAAAGTTTTCATGGGGGTATTCTGTGTGACTTATCCCGTTCAAGGGTCATTCCCCTATGCCGAGAAGGTCGAGCCTCTTGGAAAGCTCATCTTTCACCTCGGGATGTCGCTCCTCGTGGCGGCTCTTGCGGGGATTTTGGGAATTGCCTTCGTTCCTGCGGGGAGCCCGCTGTTCTTCCTCGCGGTCGTCGTCGAGTTGGCGATGATCGTCGGCGCCGTGATCGTGCGGGCGAGGGGAGGCGCCGTAGGGTACGGGTTTCTCTACGCCTTCACGGCCGTCACGGGATTTGCTCTTGCCTTTCCCGTCTATGCCTACGTATCCGTTTTGGGCGGCCAGCTCGTCGCCGCTGCGGCGGGGATTACGGCGGTGAGCTTCCTCGTCCTTTCGGCGTACGCCTCGCGGGCGGAAAGCGACTTTTCCTTCCTCGGCGGTTTTCTCCTCGTGGGCACGATCGGTCTCGTCCTCGTTGGTCTCTTGGGTCTTTTCCTCCCCATGGGTCCGCTCGTGAACTACGTGTACACGATCGGCGGGATCGCGATTTTCACCGGATGGATCCTCTACGACATCTCTCAGTATCGGAACGGGATTCCCGCGCGAGATCTCCCCATGGCCGTGGTGAACGTGTTTTTGGACGTCGTGAACCTCTTTCTCTTCATCCTCCGTCTCATGGCGATCCTTACGGGAAACTCGCGGAGCTAGGAAGTTTTCCTCCCCGTTCCAGTGCACAAAAAGGCGTAGCTTCTTAAGCTACGCCTTTTTGTTGTTTCTGTACAAACGATTTTGCCCCTTCCCCGAATGAATTCCGGGGCTTTCGCCGGCGGGTTCTGCAAACCAAAGATGTCGACCTTACGGTCGTACGTTTCCGGGTCTATAACATCTTATGCCGGTGTTTCGAAAACAAGATTTCCGCGAAACTCTCGAATTACGCACGCAGGGCTCTGTGGAGACCCCACGTGGCCAAGAGGAGACTCCCCGCTACGGTTCCCGCAAGCAGGGATAGGGCGAATGCGGCATCTCTCCAGCTTCCCCCGGAAGTACCTACGAGGAGGGCGTCGACCGCCCAGCTCTGGGGAATCCATGCGGCGAGCGCCTGCATCGTCGGACTCACGACGTCCGGGGGCCAAAACGTACCCGAGAGCATGGCCGAGACGACGGCGAGGAGGATGGCGAAGGCGCGGTACGCCGCCGCGCCGGGGAAGAAGGATCCCACGAAGACGCCCGCTCCGGCGGCGACGAGGACGAAGAGAGCTCCCGCGGTGGCGATGATCCCGGGATTGGCGATGGGGAGGGAAAAGAATACGGAGGCCAACGCGAGGACGAAGAGGACTTCAAAGGTGCGGGAGAACCAGATCCCTCCGAGGTGGCCGAGCGCCCACCCGTTTTCCGAAGCGGGGAGGGTGCGAAGGCGCATCCACGTTCCGAGCGCCTTTTCTTCGGCGAGGAAGGCTCCGTCCCCAAGCGTTTGGTAGAGGGAAAAAAAGAGGGCCAAGGCCAGCACCGTGCGGGGGAAGGACGCGCGGCTCGTGGATCCGGTCGTCTCCGCGCCGGTGTTTTCCTCGGCGCCCTGTGGCGCATCCGGCATCGCGCGGACGTTGTTCTCGTGGACGACGATTTCGCCGTGTCGCTCCCCCGCCGTATTGCCATCCTCGGCGTTCGCGAGGCGAAGGAAGGCGAGGTGTACGGCGAGAGTGAGGTACTCGCGCAGGTCTTCCGCGTAGGGACCTACGAGGAGAAGCGCGCCCGGTCCTTCTCCTTGTCCCTTTTCGGAAGAGAGGCCTTCAGATGTACTCCCTTGCCGTAAGACGTCGGACGGAGCGGGGATTCCTCCTGCCGGCATGGCCGACAAGGCCGATCGGGGGATGAGGAGGAGGGCGTCCACGGTGCGGCGGGCGAGGAGCTCCTCGACGCGTCCGCTCTTTTCCGCGAGGTGTTCCTCTACGGGGACGACGGCGATGCCGCGCTCCGCGCGGAAGGCGTCGAGGACGCGGTCGGGTACGGTGCCACCCTCCTGAAGCGCCACGCCGAGGGTCACAAAAGGGCGCACGGGAAAGGCTTTGCCCTTTTCGTCTTTTCCGCCGCTCGTCTCGCTCGGGATAAAGAGCCCGAGGATTGCCGCAAACCCGAGGGGGAGTGCGAGGGAGAGGAGAAGAGCGCGGGGATTGGCCAAAGCGGATACAAAGCGCAGGCGCAGGACGGCGAGAAAGGAGGAGAAAAAGCCGTGGTTTCCTTGCACGTTCACGCACCCCCTTGGCGGGTAAGGCGCCGGGCGGCGAGGATGAGGCTTCCGACGGCGTAGGCGGTGAGCGCGATCCACGCCGGCCAGGTGGCCGATGCGGGTCGCCCCGCGGCGACGTCGAGCATCGCCTCGAGCGCCCACGTGTTGGGAAGGACGTGGGCGGCGGCCGCTACGCTCGGGGGAAAGAGGTAAAGGGGGTACATGCTCCCGGAGACACTACCCACGGCCATTCCTACGAACCCCCCGAGCATCCGGAGGACGGCTGCATCGCGTGCGGTGGTAGCGAGGAGGAGGGAAATTCCCGACCAGGCGAGTGCGTACACTCCCGCGAGGGCGATGAGGAGCCCCAAGCCGTGCCAGCGCACGCCGAAGGCGAGTTCGGCCACGAAGAAGAGGAGGAGGAGGGAGAGCCAGATGACGAAGGCGTTTCCCAGGAGGTACCCCGCGAGGATCGTCCCCTTACCCAAGGGGTACGTGGTCATGCGGGCAAAGATAGAACCGTTCCGGTCTTCGACGATCTGCCCCGCCCCGCCAAAGGCGACGAATACGGTGAACATAACTCCCATGGCCAGGGTGTAGTAGGCGAAGGGACCTACGGGGTGAAGCGAAGTCGTCTTCACCTCGAGTGGTGTGGCAAGGGGGGCAGGAAAGGGGACGGCGGGCTGATCGTTCGGAGAGGAAGAGGGTTCTCCGAACCGAGGTGCGGTGGGTGGGGGTGGGGGAGATTCCGCGGGCTGAGGCGTGGTGGGCCGGGAGGAGAAAAGAGACCCCGCGTACGGGAGTGCGGCGGCAGGGGAGACGTAGAGCGTCTGAAAGGCATTCAAAAAGGAGAGCACCGCCGCCGCCCGCGTCGGCTGTCGCTCGTCGAGGTAGGCGTCTACGACGAGGGGATTGCCGCCGTCGCGGAGGACGAGGACGGCCCCGAGTTCCTCCTTCCGAAGCAATGTCAGGGCGGTCGGGAGGTCCTTTTTCTCTGCGAGGCTCCAGGGAGCAGAACGTTCGGCGGCGCGAAGGGCTTCCCTTAGCGCGCGGGCAGACGCCTCGGCTTCCGGGGTGGTGGTTTCGTCCAGCACGGCGATGGAAAACGGCGTGAGCGTGGGCGCTCCCCACGTACCCTGAAAGGCGAGGCCGAGGATCCCGACGAGGAGGGAGGGAAAGAGGAGGTAGAGGAGGAAGGCCAGGGGATCGCGGAGGGCGAGGAGGATCCGCGATCCGGTGAGGGCGAGCACCGCGCGCACGGGAACTCCCCCTTCGGCGTCGCCGGAGTTTTTGAGGAAAGCCCAAACCCACGGTGGCCGGATCTCTTAAGTCCGGAGCGTTCGTCCGGCCGCGAGGGGAGGCGCATGCGGTTAGGGCCCCTCGTAGCCGGGTCTCTTAGGTCCGGAGGGTTCGTCCGGTGAGGGCGAGGAAGGCGGTTTCCAGGTCGGGGCGGCGGACTCGGAGGGCGCGGAGGGTCACGCGTCCGCCGAGCTGGGAAGTGAGCGCGGCGAGGATTTCCGGAAGGGCGTGGTCGGCGCGCTCGACGCGGAGCACGAGGAGCGTGTCGGCGTCGCCGGTTTCCCCACCGCCCCCGGCGGCAGTTTCGGCGATAGCTTCTGCGACAGCGAGGACAGCAGGATGGTTTGCCAGAAGGGCACGGGCAGCCCGGGCATCCCCCCGGACTTCGAGTTCTACGGTCTCGTGCTCTCCCGCGAGGCGCTTCACGTCGTCCAAGGTTCCCACGACGAGGACCTTCCCCCGATCGACGATCGCGACGCGTGTGCAGAGGTCTTCGACTTCTTCCATGTAGTGACTCGTATACACCACGGTGAGTCCTTTGTCCCGGACGAGGCTGCGGACGGTGTCCAGGATGTGCCTCCGGCTCTGCGGGTCGATGCCCACCGTAGGCTCGTCCAAAAAGAGGAGGGAAGGCTGGTGGAGGAGCGCCGCGGCGATGTTCAGGCGCCGCTTCATTCCTCCCGAGAGGTTGCGTACCCGGTCCCGGTCGCGCTCTTCGAGACCCACGAGTTCGAGGACCTCGGCGATGCGCTTGCGCAGGGTGCGCGCATCGCCGATCCCCGCCAACGACCCCCAAAAGGCGAGGTTTTCTCTGGCGGTGAGGGTGGGGTAGAGGGCGACGTCTTGGGGGACGAACCCGATGAGGCGCTTTGCTTCCCGCGGACTTCTCCAGATGTCCCGGTTTCCTATGCGGATGCTGCCTGCGTCCGGGCGGACGATCCCTGCGGCGGCGGCGAGCAAGGTAGACTTGCCCGCGCCGTTGGGTCCCAGGAAACCCAAGCACTCGCCTGCGGATACCCGTAGGCTCACGTCGTCCACGGCGATCCGTGCGCCGTAGCGCTTCGTGACGTGCTCGATCTCGAGGATGACAGAACCGGGGGGCGCTTCGGAAAGCGCTTGGCGTGGCATCGGGATCACCTCTCGGCCTCTCCAGGATACCAGAAAGATTCCCCGGGAAGCTACCTTCGCGGGAAAGTATGGAACCTTTCGGATCCGTAGGTGGTGCCGAAGCTCCCGCCCTTCACCCTCCGGAGTCTGTCCGAGGGGGTGGGAAGTGACCCCCGAGGCTCTCTCCGATCCCGACCGCGTGGGGACGATCGGGCTCTTCGTCCGCGTCCTCCGGTTCTCTTCTCTTTACTTTCTCTCGCGTCTTGGTGTAGAATAGCCCCATCACCGCCGCCGGTGGCGCGACGCGGTGAGGAGAGCCGAGTTGAGTCGAGCGTGGAGAGCATCGCGAGCTTGAGCCGAGGCGTCGCGCAGGCGGGCGCGGGTGGAGATGCGGGGTTTGCGGGCGCGTGCAATGCACCCCTTGTCGAGAGGGGCACCTTTTCCATCGGCAAGGGAGCCTCCTGCAAGGGGAGAAGAACGGTCCGCCTGCCCGAGAGGGGGAAAGCCCCGCACCGAACGCGCCATCTTCGGCAGGACACGCGATGCTCTCCTCCGGACGGGAGGGGAGCTTTTTGTTTGTC
The DNA here is from genome assembly GCA_003050565.1 of Brockia lithotrophica. Lineage (NCBI taxonomy): Bacteria > Bacillati > Bacillota > Bacilli > Thermicanales > Thermicanaceae > Brockia > Brockia lithotrophica. The sequence goes on along the minus strand of PEBW01000003.1, from coordinate 65,676 downwards.
GTGCACGCACTCACGCGGCGCACCCCTTCGGACGCTTGGACCCCCGTAACCCTCGCCCACGCGCTTCGCGCTCGCCGTCCCGTGCTTCTCGAGAGCGCCGAAGGAGAAAGCGCCGTAGGCCGCCATTCCTATCTCGCCTTGGGCCGCCTCGCGGAGCTCCTCCTCTTTCCGGACGGGGGGTTCCGGGTCTTCCCTGAAGAGGCGGCGACGGCCCTCTCCCTTGCGCCTCGTGTCCCCGAGGTGCGGGGCGACGCACCTTTCCGGCGGAGGTCTTTGGCGGAGGGGCTCGCCGCTTTTTCCCGCCTCTTTCGCCTCGCAGAGGAGGCGGAGCTCCCCTCGGGACGCTTTCGCGGCGGCTTCCTCTTTGCCGCGAGCTTCGAGCTCGCGCACGTTCTGGGGGAGGGAGGGTTCGTCCTTCCGCCCCATAGCGTCCACGGGAACGCCCACATGCCCCTCCTCTACCTCGCCTTGCCCGAAGTCCTCCTCACCTTCGACCACCGCCGCGGCACGCTCGAGTGGACGTCGTTTGCCCTCTTTCTGGGGGACGCGGACGCGGCGGAAAAGCGGGCGAAGGCGGCGGAGGCGCGGGAGCGATTGGAGCGTCTCTGGGAAGCCTCTGCGGTCGCCTCTTTCCCCGTGACGCTTCTCGAAGAGGCAGGCGGGGAGGAGGCCGCCGTTCCGGACGCGCTCGTCGGGGAAGAGGAGGCGGCTTTCCGCCGGCGCGTGGAAGGCATTCTCGCCGCCGTTCGGAAGGGGGAGGTCGAGCAGGTCGTCCTCTCCCACCGCATGGAAATCCCCCTCTCCGAGCTCGCAGCCCTTCCCGAGGAGGGCGAGGGGGCTTCCCCCACGGTGGGGTGCCCGCAGGAACGCGCGTTCGAGGTGGCTTTCCTCGCCTACCGGGCGCTGCGGCACGCGAACCCGTCGCCGTACATGTACTTCTTTCCCGTTCCGCGGGACCTCTCCCGTCAAGGACCTCCCTCCTCCCCTGCGCAGGGTGCCCCCGCACCGGGGGAAGACTTTGCCGCTCTCCTCGTGGGGTCCTCGCCGGAAGTCCTCTTCCGCATCGAGCGCGACGGCGCCAGAGGGGAGGGGGCCAGACGGGTGCTCGTGCGGCCGATCGCCGGGACGCGGCGCCGGGGCCGCACGCCCGAAGAAGACCGCCGGATGCGGGAGGAGCTCCTCGCGGACGCCAAGGAGCGCGAGGAGCACGAGCAGCTCGTCCGCCTCACCTTTGCCGACCTCGCCCCGCTTGCCGAGCCGGGGTCGCTCACCCTCGCCGCGGGCGGCGTGCTCGAGACGTACTCGCACGTGATCCACCTCGTCTCTCAGGTCGAGGGTCGCCTCCGTCCGGACGTGGGGGCGTGGGACGTCCTGGCCCGCCTCTTCCCGGCGGGGACCGTGCTTGGCGCGCCGCGCACGCGGGCGCTCGAGCTTTTGACCGCCCAAGAGGGTGTCCCCCGCGGCTTTTACGGCGGTGCCGTTGGGTTCGTCGGCTTCGACGGCGAGGCAGACGCGGCGATCGCCATCCGCACCCTCGTGTTTCGCGAGAACGTCGTCGAGGCGCAGGCGGGGGCGGGGATCGTCGCCGGCTCCCTGCCCGCGCGGGAGGCTATGGAAATTCGCAACAAACGCCGTGTGCTCCTTACCGCCCTGGGGGTCGTCCGCTCGGCCCTCCGACGCCCGGCGCCACGGGCATGAGATCGCAGCGAGAGAACGGAGGGAGATCGAGTGCGCGCATACCTCGAACGTCTCGTCCGGCGGAATTCCCTCACGCGCGAAGAGGCGCGGGCGGCGCTCACCGCGGTCGTCGAAGGAGAGGCTACGCCGGTGCAGGCGGCCGCCCTTCTCACCGCTCTCCGCGCCAAGGGGGAAGACGTAGAGGAGGTCCTCGGCTTCGTGGAAACCCTTCGGGCGTACGCCCGTCCCTTTCCCTCCTTTCCGGGGGCGGTGGATACGGCGGGGACCGGAGGCGACGGCGGGATCACGTACAACGTCTCCACCGCCGCGGCCCTCGTCGCCGCGTCGGCGGGCGTTCCCGTGATCAAGCACGGAAACCGCGCCGCTTCCGGCCGTTCGGGGAGCGCGGACGCGCTGGAAGGACTCGGGTTTCCCGTGCAGCTTTCCGCGGAGGGGCAGAGGCGGCTCGCCGAAGAGCTCGGCTTCGCCTTTCTCTTCGCCCCCCTCTACCACCCGGCGATGGCGCGCCTCCGCGACGTCCGGCGCGAGCTCGGCATTCCCACGGTGATGAACTTTCTGGGCCCGCTCACGAACCCTGCCGGCGTGCGCCGCCAGGTTCTCGGCGTAAGCGCTCCGGAGCGCCTGGAGTTCATCGCCGAAGTCCTGCGCCGCCTCGGCGTCGAACACGCCCTCGTCGTGAGCGGGGCGTGCGGCGGGGAGGTGGGCCGGGCGCTCGACGAGGTGAGCGTCTTTGGTCCGACGCGCGTCGCCGAAATTCGAGGCGATCGGACGGAGACGTACGTCCTCGATCCCGCGGACCTCGGACTTCCGCGCTTTGCCTGCGAAGAGGTCACGCGCGTGGAGGCGGAGACGGCCGGCGCGTTCCTGCGGGCGCTCCTCGGCGCCGGTGCGGAGGAGAATGGGGCGCGGCACGCCTCCGGGCGGCGGGCGGCCGGGCGCGGGGCACCTACGGAGGCCGACCGCGCTCTCCTCTACGCCAACGCGGGTGCGGTCCTCTACGTCGCCGGGTTCGTCCCGAGCCTCGCGGAAGGCGTACGCCGGGCGCGGGAGGTCGTGGAAGGCGAGACGACTTCCGCCTACCTCGAGCGGCTCCTCCGGCGCGCCGCGGAGCTGAGGCGGCGGGAAGGCGACGTCCCCGACGCGGCCCCCACCGCCGGCTAGCGATGCGCGTGTGTCCGCGTTCCCCGCGAATCCGCGGCGTCGGACGCCAAGGAGGTGCAGGGGTTGGAATCTTCCTCGAGTTTTCTCGCGCAGATCCTCGCCGACAAGAGACGGGAGGTCGAAGAGCTGCGCCCGAGCGCACCGGACCTCGCGTCCCTCGCCCGGCGGCTTGCGGCGGAGGCGTTTTCGCCGGACGCCGGAGCGCCGGAAGGCCCCTTCGCCTTTGCCCGGGCCCTCATCGCCTCTCCCCGTCCCGTGGCGGTGATCGCCGAGGTGAAGCGGCGGAGCCCGTCCCGGGGGACGATCCGCGAACCGTGGGACATCTACGCCGTGGCCCGCGGCTACGCGGAGGCCGATGTCGACGCCCTTTCCGTCCTCGCGGAGCGCGCGCACTTTGCCGGAGACCCGCTGTACGTCCCCTTCTTTCGCCGTGCCGTCGGGCGTCCCGTCCTCTGGAAGGACTTCGTCTTCGATCCCGTGCAGATCGACCTCGCCCGTGTCCTCGGCGCCGACGCCGTCCTCCTCATCGCCCGCATCCTCGACGAGGCGACCTTGGCCGCTCTCCTCGAACACGCCCGCTCTCTCGCCCTCGACGCCCTCGTCGAGGTGCACGACGAATTCGACGCGGAGAAGGCGTTGCGCGCGGGGGCCCGCCTGGTGGGGATCAACCACCGCGACCTGGTGAGCTTCCGCGTCGACCTCGGGGTTTCCGAACGCGTCGTACCGCTCCTCCCCTCCGGGACGATCGTCGTGGCGGAGAGCGGGATTTCCCGCCCCGAAGACGTGGTCCGCCTCGCCCGGCTGGGCGTGCGCGCCGTGCTCGTGGGCGAGCACTTCATGCGCCAGGAGGACATCGCCGCCGCCGTGCGCTCCCTCGTGGGGCCGAAGGCGTAGGCCGTTTTCGCCCCCGCCGCTTTTGCGACCGAGGTCGCGCACCCGGTCCTCTCGTCGCCGCGGGGTCGCGCTCCGGTGCACCCTGCCCTTTCCTGTGGTACTCTCCGGGGGATGAGAGGGGGTGAATGGGGTGGACCTTGCCGCGACGCGGGGGGCACCCGCCCCGACGATCAAGGTCTGCGGGGTGCAGAGGGTGGACACGCTCCTCCTCCTCACGGACCTAGAAGTGGAGTACGCCGGGTTCGTTTTCGTTCCCGGGAGCCGCCGCTACCTCTCACCCGCCTCCTACCACGAACTTCTGCATGCGTACGCCCAGGAAGTACGGCGCCGTGAGGCGCTTACCTTGGGGCTGGGACTGCCGAGCCCCTCGGAAGAAGGGGAACGCGCCGCTGAAGCGGGGAGCGTAGACGTCGTGGCCGAGAAGGGGTCCGAGAGGCGCCGTCTCCCCAGGCGCGTCGGGGTGTTTGTGCGGCCCAGCCTGCGGGCGATCGAGGCCGTCCTCACCCGCGGCCCCCTCGGGCTCATCCAGCTCCACGGCGTCGCCGAGGCGCGGGAAGTGGAGGACGTCCACTTCGCCTTCCGCATCCCCGTCGTCCTCGCCGTGGGCCCCGAGGACTTCTCCCTGGTCCAGGGCGTGCGCGTCCCCCTTCACGCCGTCCTCGTGGATTCGCCGGGTGGGGGTACCGGCCGCGCGTTTTCCTGGGAGGTCCTCCCGCGCTGGCGCGCCCTCGCCGATGCGCTGGAGACGCGCCTCTGGGTTGCGGGGGGTCTCACGCCGGAAAACGTCGGCGAACTCCTTCGCACCTACCGTCCGGACGGCGTCGACGTTTCCTCGGGGGTCGAGCGAGGCGGGCAGAAAGACCCGGAGCGCATCCGCGCCTTCGTCCGCGCGGTGCGCGGTGCGGCGGGGGATTAGGTTGAGCTTCCCCAAGGCCCGAAGCGGCCTGCCGAGGCGGCGGGCGCTTGCCTTTCTTAACTTCTCTTTCGGCCAGCCGTTTCATCTTCATCGAGGAGGTCGGACACGATGGTCCGCGGCGTACCCACGGAATCCTACGGAGAAAGCAAAAGGCTCGCCCGTCCCTACGGGGAGGGCGACGGCTACTTCGGTCCGTACGGCGGCCGCTACGTGCCGGAAACGCTCGTGCGCGCCCTCGAGGAACTCGAAGAGGCGTACCACACCTACCTCAAGGACGAAGACTTCCTCGCCGAGTACCGGCGGCTCCTTCGCGAATACGCCGGGCGCCCCACGCCCGTGACCTTCGTACCGCGCCTGTCCGAGGCGTACGGCGCCCCCATCTACCTGAAGCGCGAGGACTTGAACCACACGGGGGCGCACAAGATCAACCACGCCTTGGGCCAGGCGCTTCTCGCGGAACGCTTGGGGAAGCGCCGCCTCGTGGCGGAGACGGGGGCGGGACAGCACGGCGTGGCCACGGCCACCGTAGCCGCGCGCTTCGGAATGGAGGCGGTGATCTTCATGGGCGAGGAGGACATGCGCCGTCAGGCTCCCAACGTGGCGCGCATGCGCCTCCTCGGCGCGCAGGTCGTCCCCGTGACTACGGGCACGCGTACGCTCCAGGACGCCGTGAGCGAGGCGATCCGCTACTGGGTGGAGCACGTGGAGGACACGTACTACCTCCTCGGCTCCGCGGTCGGTCCGCACCCGTACCCGTCGCTCGTCCGCGACTTCCAGCGGGTGATCGGGGAGGAGGCGCGGGCGCAGTTCCTCGAGATGACCGGCGAACTCCCCCGCGGCGTCGTGGCTTCCGTCGGCGGGGGGAGCAACGCCATCGGCTTCTTCTACGCCTTTCTCGACGAGCCCGTGGAGATCGTCGGCGTGGAGGCCGGGGGACTGGGAATTTCCACGGGAAAGCACGCCGCTTCCCTCACCGCCGGAGAAGTGGGCGTGCTCCACGGGGCGAAGTCCTACATCCTGCAGGACGAGCTGGGCAACGTCCTGCCGGCGCACTCGATTTCCGCAGGTCTCGACTATCCGGGCGTCGGTCCAGAACACGCCTACTTCAAGGAAATCGGGCGCGTGCGCTACGAAACGGTGACAGACGACGAGGCACTCGAGGCGTTTCTCGACCTCACACGCCTCGAAGGGATCATTCCGGCGCTCGAAAGCGCCCACGCCGTTGCCTACGCGAAGCGCTGGGCAAAAGAGTTTCCCGGCCCAATCCTCATCAACCTCTCCGGGCGGGGAGACAAGGACCTCGGACACGTCTTCGAGCTCTTAGAAGCGCGCGGGGTGAAGTTCGTCGGCGACGCAGGTGCGCAGGTGGACCGGGGATGAGCGCGGCTTCCGAAGGCAACCTCCGCGACCTTCGGGGGGCGGCGGCGATCGAGGCGGCCTTCCGCAGAGGCCCGCGGCCCCTCTTCATCCCCTACCTCACCTTGGGAGACCCGACGCCTGAGGTGACGCGCTCACGCCTTTGGGAACTCGCCCGCGCGGGGGCGGGGATCGTGGAACTCGGCGTCCCCTACTCCGATCCCCTGGCCGACGGTCCGGTTCTCCGGGAGGCGGCGGTGCGGGCGCTCCGCCACCGGCTCGGGGTCGGAGAGGCCCTGGCCTTTGTGCGCGCCGTGCGGGACGAAGGCTTTTCCCTCCCCCTCGTCCTCTTCGCCTACACGAATCCCCTCTTGCGTTTCGGCGCGGAACGCTTTGCCCGCGAAGCGCTCGCGGCCGGCGTCGACGCCGTGCTCGTACCCGACCTCCCTCCCGAGGAGTCGGGCGACGTCCTCCCCTTCCTGCGCGCGGTCGGCATTCCCCTCATCCCCCTCGTCGCCCTCACGAGCCGCGGGCGAATCGCCGAGCGACTTGCGGGGCGGGAGGGGTTTGTCTACGCCGTATCTTCTCTGGGCACGACGGGCGTACGGGAGCAGCTGCCGCAGGAACTCCTCGCCTTTCTCGCGGAAATCCGCGCGGCGACTTCTCTTCCCGTGGCCGTGGGTTTCGGGATCCACCGCCGGGACCAGGTGGAGATGCTCGCCCCCCACGCGGAAGGGATCATCGTCGGGAGCGCCCTCGCCCACCTCTGGGCCGAGGGGGGAAGCGCAGAGGAGTTCGTGCGCGAGCTCTTTTCCGGTGTGTGGTGAGGCTAAAGGCGGCAAACGCCCCCGCGCCGCCGGGAACGCCTCGCCTTTGCGATCGCCGCTCGAGTCCGCAAAAAAAGCCCGGAAGGCGTGGACCTTCCGGGCCAATCGTTGTGCGGTGCGATGCCCTTGCGCGAAGGAGGGAAGAATCCTCAGGCGTTGGAGCCCGAGGTGGTGCGGGAGGCGCCGTTTCCGGCACCTTTTCCTTCACCGGGTACGGGTGCGGAGTCCGGCCGGTGGAGGCGGGAACGGAGCTTAGCATCCGTCCCCTTGGCTTCGATGCGCTCTTGGATGCGTACCTTGGCTTCCTCGAGGCGCTTGTCGCGTTCCTCGGCCGTGATCCGGCCGTTTTCCACCGCCTTGTCGAGGCGTTCCTTGACGCCTTCGAGCGCCTTGGCGACGAGCGCGTCCGGAGATACGCCCTTTTCCTGCGCCACTTCCGCGACGGACTTCCCGTTCCGGAGCTCCGTGGCGAGGTCCATGCGGTCCATCCCCAAAGCTTCGGCGAAGCGGGCGACGAGGCTGCGGGCGCCGTGCATCGCCTTTTGCGCCGCCTGACCTTGCTGCGCGCAGATGCCCGGGGGTTCCCCCGTACCTTGTCCGGGTGCTTGGTTCGCGGTCGTGCTTTCCGCCGAGGCGACGTGTGCCATGGTGCCCCCGAGAAGGGCAACCCCGAGGAGCGCGGCACCCAGACGCTTTCCCGAAAGGAGCACGTGTCTCCCTCCTTCCTTCCGAAGTCGGTGTGGGGAAGGAGGCTTTTTCCGCCTCCGGCTTTACCGTACCTCGCCAACCTTAGAAATTCCTTAGAAAGCGTGCGAGTTGTACGGGGATCTTCCCCGCGCGGAACGCGGGGAAGTCTCCGATTTCCCGATGCGCGTTGCACCTTCGTGGGCTAGGGAGTAAGATAGTTGTGTTCTGGGGGTTTCTCCTTTCCCGGTTTTCCAGAGACTCCGGCGATTTTCGATTTTTTCTTTGGCGAAACGGGAGAGAGAAATTCAGACAAAAGATCGTACAAGCGGTGCAACGTGCGGTGGCTCGTGAAACGATATTGCTCTTGGCGAAGGAGATGGCGCGGGATGAGCGGGCTTTGGGGTGTTGCGCGGTTCGTTCGTCCGAGTGCGGCGGGCGGAAAGGGCGACGAGGCGAGCCTTTCTCGCGACAGCGTCCTCGAGGCGATGGCCGGGCGCGCGTTGCACCGAGGCTCGCCGGAGATCGCCTATCGGCGGGAAGAAGTGGGGATCGGCGTTTGGCTCGACCGGAAATCTCCCGACGCCTCGGATGGTGATTTTCCGGAAGGGGAGGTGAGGGCCCTCGGCGTGCGCCGGGGCGCCGTAGACCTTCGAACGGGGCGCTACGCCCTCTTCGATGGAAGGCCGGCCAACGCGCGCGGGCTTCTGCGCTATGCCCGTCTCCTCTCCGGAGGAAGGCTTCCGGAGAACGTGGTGGGGAGCGAGGCCGAACGGGCGATCCTCGCCCTGTACGACCGGTTCGGGGAGGGCGCGTTTTCGTACCTCCACGGCGCCTTCGTCCTCGTGCTCCACGACCCCGGAGCGGAAACGCTGTACCTCGTCCGCGATCCCTTTGGCGTTCGCCCCCTGTTCTACTCCGCAGGAGACGGAAACCTGGCCTTCGCTTCCGAGCTCAAGGCCCTTCTGCCCGCCCTTTCGCGGTTGCCCGAAGTGAACTTCGAAGCCTTGCTCATGTACCTCACCTTGCAGTACGTCCCCGGGCCCTTTACGCCGTTTCGCGAGGTGTTTCGCCTTCGCCCCGGCCACTTCCTCCGCTTTCGACCCGCGGGTGTGGACGAAGTGCGTTACTTCGCCCCGACCGTCGATCCCGTGGAGCGGACGGAGGAGTTTTGGAAGCGGGCGATCCGCGCGACGGTGGAGCGAACGTTTGACGCGGAGTGGATTCCGGGCGAAACCGGCGTCCTTCTCTCCAGCGGGGTCGATTCCTCGATCTTGGCGGCGCTCGCCCGGAGGCGCGGAGACGTGCGGACGTTTTCCGTGTGCTTCGGGGGTCCGAACGACGAATGTCCCCTGGCGGAGGCGACGGCGCGCTTCTTGGGAACGGAGCACCGGTTTTGGCCCGTGACGCCCGACGAGTACTTCGGGCGGGCGGGGGAGGCCGCCTCTGCCTTCGACGAACCCCTCGGGGATCCTTCGGCCGTGGGGCTCTACCTCCTCGCGGGCCGCGCGGCGGAGTACGTCCGCAAGGTCCTGTCCGGCGAGGGGGCCGACGAGTTCTTCGCCGGGTACCGCATCTACCTGGAGCCGGCCGCCGTCTCCTGGGCGGGCCACCTCCCCCTGCCGGTGCGCCGCGCGCTCCGCGTGTTCTTCCGCAGCCTCCCGGGATTTTACGGAAAGAACTACCTCTTGCGCTCCGTGACCCCCTTGGAGGAGCGCTACGTGGGGAACGCCAAGGTCTTCACCGAGGACCGGTTTGCGGCCTTTCGCCCGGAAATTCGCGACGTGCTCCGCGGGGCACGCGACGCCTTTTCGTGGGCGAGGGAGGTCTACGCCTCCCTGCCTCCCGCCGTGGACGACGTCGCGCGCATGCAGCTCGTCGACCTCAACCTCTGGCTCCCCGGCGACATCCTCGTAAAGGGAGAACGCTCGACGGCGGCGCACGGCGTGCAGCTGGGTATGCCCTTCATGCACTTCGACGTCTACCGCCTCGCCTCGCGTGTGCCCTCGTCGTTCAAGGTGCGGGGCGGTCAGAGCAAGTACATCGTCCGCCAAGCCTTCCGCGACATCCTTCCCCCGCACGTCGTCGACCGGCCGAAGCTCGGCTTTCCCGTGCCGCTCCGCGACTGGCTGCGCCAGGGGTACGCCGATCGGGTCGTCGCCCGCATCGCCGAATCGCCGGCGGCCGCATTTCTCGACGTCGGCTACGCCGCTTCGCTCGCCCGCGAGCACGTGGAGGGGAGGCGGGACAACGCCCGCAAGCTCTACGTCCTCTACGCCCTCGCCTTGTGGTCGGAGGTCTTCCTCTCCTCGGCGGCGCGCGCGGGCGTCTCTTCGGAAAAGGGGGGAGTCTCCCGTGACCTCGCCCTCTGAGCCGCTTGGCGGCGAGGTTCGCATTCGCGCGAACGACCGCAGCGGCCTCGTTCGCTACGTGCCCGGAGAATCTCCCGCGGACGTGGCGCGGGAAGCGGGCCTATCGCCTGCAGCCGTCGCCAAGCTTTCCTCCAACGAGAACCCTTACGGCCCTTCTCCGCAGGTCCTCGCCGCGTTACGGGAAGCCGCAGGCGACCCAGAGGTCCTCCTCCGCTACCCGGACGGAGCCTCCCGCTCCCTGCGCGCGGCGCTTGCGCGCCGCCACGGGGTCGATCCGTCTTGGATCTTTGTCGGCGCGGGTCTCGAGGACGTCCTCCAGACGATCGCCGCCCGCTTTCTGGAACCCGGCGCGGCGGCCGTGATGAGCCGGCCGAGCTTTGCCATGTACCCGATCCTCACGCGCCTCTTCGGCGCGGAGGCCGTGGAAGTTCCCGTGCGGGAGGGGCGGCACGACCTCGCGGCCCTGGCGGAGAGCGTCCGCAGGCGGGAAGACGTGCGCCTCGTGTGGCTCGACGTGCCGGACAACCCCTTGGGCACGGCCGTGGACCCCGCGGCCGTGGAGTCCTTCGTCGCCGAACTTCCTCCCGACGTCCTCCTCGTCTACGACGAGGCGTACGCCGAATACGTCGCGCCCGGTGCGGCGCCGTCGGGCGTCGAACTCGCACGGCGGCAGCCGAACGTCCTGGCGCTTCGGACGTTTTCCAAGGCCTACGGCCTCGCGGGCTTGCGCGTGGGCTACGCCGTAGGGCGGCCCGAGCTCGTAGAGTTCTTGGAAGAGGCGCGGCGCCCCTTCAACCTCTCTGCCCTTGCCCAGCGGGCTGCCGAAGCGGCGCTCGAGGACGAGGAGCACGTCTTTCGGGTCGTCCGCCGTACGCGCGCGGCGCGGGAACGCCTCGCCGGCGAACTGCGGGAACTCGGGTACCCCGTGCTTCCCTCGGAAACGAACTTCGTATTCGTGCCCTGGGCGACCGAAGAGGCCCGTCGGCTGCTCGCGTCTTCCGATTGCCCGGCGGGGAGCTTGCCCGGGGAGGCGGGGGAAATCTCTATAGGCGAGGCCCACGCCCGCCTGAAGCGCGCGGGCGTCATCGTCCGTCCCTTTCCGCCGCTCGGGCTTCGGATTTCCGTGGGAACGGAAGACGACATAGATCGCGCGGTGGCGGCCTTCCGCGCCCTTCGGGAAAGGTACGCCGCGGGGTGGCACCCTGACGAACTGTCGAGGTGAGAACTTCGGTGGAGATACGCGTGCTCATCGTCGGCCTCGGCCTCATCGGCGGTTCGCTCGCCGCTGCGCTCACGCGCGGCGGTTGGGAGGTCGGGGGGACGGACGCCGTTCCGGGGCGCATACGCCGGGCCCGTGAACTAGGCTTCATCTCCCGCGAAGAACCCGATTTTCTGCGCGCCGCGTCCGCGTACGACGTGATCGTCCTCGCCACGCCCGTGCGGACGATTCGCGCCTTGCTCGAATCCTTGCGCACGGCGCGCCTGCGCCCGGGAGCGGTGATCACGGACGTGGGGAGCACGAAGGCGGGAATCGTGCGCCTTGCGGAGGAGGTCTTTCGCGACCGAGGCGTGTACTTCGTGGGCGGCCACCCCATGGCGGGTTCGCACAAGGCGGGGCTGGAGGCGGCGCATGCGGATTTGTTCGAAAACGCGTACTACGTCCTCTGCCCCGCGGCGGGCACGCCGGAGGGCGCCTTGGCGCTCGTCCGCGAGGTGCTCGCACCGACGCGCGCGAAGATCGTGACCATGGATCCGGACGTCCACGACCGCGTCGTAGGCCTCGTGAGTCACCTCCCCCACGTGGTCGCCGCCCTCCTCGTGCACATGGTCCTCGAGCGGCGAAGCGAGAGCGACTGGTACTACTTCCTCGCGGCGGGAGGGTTCAAAGACCTCACCCGCATCGCCGAGGGAGATCCGGCCATGTGGCGGGACATCCTCCTCGAGAATCGCGAGGTGGTGGGGGCGTACCTCGAAGAAATTGCCCGCCGCGCCGAAACCCTCGCGCGGCTCCTCCGGAGCGTCGACGTCTCCGGGGAAGCGGAAGACCCCGACCGGGACCTCGAAGGGACGGCGGACGTCGACGAGTTTTTGTATCGGTTTTTTTCCGAAGCTTCGCGCTATCGCCGCGCCCTTCCGGAAAAGCGGCGCGGGGCGATCCACCCCTTGTTCGAACTTTACGCGCGCATCGCGGACCGCCCGGGGGAGATCGGGCGGCTCACCACGCTTCTGGGCGAGCAAGGGATCAACCTCACCAACCTCGAGATCCTCGAACTCCGGGAAGACGTCTGGGGGATCCTCCGCCTGGCGTTTCGCAACGAAACCGACCTCCTTCGCGCCCACGAAGTACTGCGGGAAGCCGGCTACGACGTGGAATTTCCCCGCTGAGACACCGTCGGGTCGCCCACGGTCCGCCTCCTCCACCCGGGGGGGGGATGCGCACCGCGCCCTCCGCAGAGACGTCGCCTCGGGACCTACGGTCCGCCCCTTTTCCGGAATCTCTCCACGACGCGAGGGAGGGAATGCGCCCATGTCCGATCCGTCGACCGCCCTGCCTTTGCGCCCCATTCGGCGCGTGCGCTTCGACGGGCGCGTGCCCGGGGACAAGTCCCTCTCCCATCGGATCCTCATGCTCGGCGCGTTGAACCGGGGGAAGGTGGAGGCCCGCGGCGTCCTCGCCTCCCAGGACGTCGAGGCGACCCTTCGCCTCGTCCGGGCCCTGGGCGTCGACGTCGCCGTGGTCCCCGACACCGCGGGCGTCGACGCCCTTGCGGTCCGACTCGCGAGCTTAGGTCCCGGCCGTTGGCATGAGCCCCGGCACGTGATCGACGCGGGAAACTCCGGGACGACCTTGCGCCTCGCCCTCGGCCTTGTGGCGCCGTATCCGATCGCCGTCGTGTTCGACGGCGACGACTCCCTCGCCCGCCGCCCCATGCGCCGCGTCGTCGATCCGCTTCGCCGGGCGGGGGCCGCGGTACTCGGCCGCGCCGACGGCGAGTACCTCCCCCTGGCCGTCCGCGGGGGAAACCTTCGCCCGCTGTCCGTCCGCCTTCCCGTGGCCAGCGCGCAGGTGAAGTCCGCCCTTCTCTTCGCCGGTCTCGGCACGGAGGGTGAGCACGTCGTCGAGGAACCCGTCGTGAGCCGCGACCACACCGAGCGCCTCCTTCGCGCCCTCGGCGCGCCCCTCGCGGTCGAACCGGGAGGTGGGGACGGGGTAAGGCGCCTCGTGCTTCGGGGGCCGTTTGTCCCCGAGGGCGACCATCGAATCCGCGTGCCCGGAGACATCTCCTCCGCCGCGTTTTTTCTCGGACTCGCCGCCGCCCACCCGGATGCGGAGGTCGTCGTGCGCGAGGTGGGCCTCAACCCGACGCGCACCGGCTTTCTCGACGTCCTGCGAAAGATGGGCGCGACGGTCGAGGTGTCGGAAGAGGGAGAGTTCTGGGGAGAGCCCGTGGGTTCCGTGCGCGTCGCGTCTTCCCGCCTGCACGGGGTGACCGTAGGCGCGGAGGACGTCCCCCGCCTCATCGACGAACTCCCGCTTCTCGCCGTCCTCGCGACGCAGGCGGAGGGCCGTACGGTCGTCGAAGGGGCATCCGAACTCCGCGTGAAGGAATCCGACCGCATCGCGGAGATCGTCCGCCTCCTCCGCCCCATGGGCGCCGAGATTTCCGAACGTCCGGACGGTTTCGTCGTCGAGGGACCTACGCCGCTCCGCGGCTCTTCGGGAGATGCGGCGGGCGACCACCGGCTCGCCATGTCCTTTGCCGTGGCGGCCGCCCTCGTCCGCGAGGGGACTTCCCTCCTCCGCGGGTACGAGGCCGTTGCCGTCTCCTTCCCGTCGTTTTTCCGCCTCTGGGAATCCCTTGAGTCCCGGGAGGGCTGATTCGCGTCGTTCGCATCGGAGAGAAGGCTTCCCCTTACCGTCTCGGCATCGATCGGGGGCCCCGCCGTACCGAGGATCGCGCCGTACACTCGGCGGGAAGGCGTTTCGGGCGCCTTTCCGGACCGTTCTACTTCCGCCTCTGCCGCCGTACCCATGGGAAAGGTCCTGCTCCCGCGGGAAGCCCTCCGCGCCCGGCGGAGGCGAGAACGCGCGGAGGCCACCTTCCTTACCCTGGGACGGAAGGGCGGCAGAGCCGAGGATGGAGGGGAAGATCGAACGCGCGCGCCGTTTCGGCATCGACACGGCCGGGGAAGTGGGGGACGTCGTCGTCCGCGACGGTCGGGCGTACGACCTCGGCGGACGCGGCAGCGGGCGGAGGGCGCGTTGGCATATCGACGCGCAGGGCGGGATCTTGCGCCCGGCGGCGGGCGCCCTCATCGCGTTGGGGAGTGTGCGCGCGCGTCTGGAAGAAGACCCTGCTCGCGGGCGCGCTCTTTGGCGGCGCCTGTTCTACGCCGGGGTCGGAACGGCGGTAGAACTCCTCCCCTACGACGGGAAGCTCCCCTTTTCCCTCGTGTGGGCGCGGGCACACCGCGTGTACGCGGATTCTCCCCTGACTTACGCGTTTATCCCCGTACTTCCGCTCTCCAAGTTCACCCCGGGACTCGCGAGCGAACTTCGGCGCGCGGGAATTGCGGCGGTGTGGGTGCACGGCGAACGTTGGCCGCACCCGTACGGACGACGGGGGACCGTAGAATTCGCCTCCCGGTCGGGGCTTCACGTCGTACACACCCCTTGGTCGCCGGTGTGCGGCGGTGGAGCCCCTTTCTCCCGCACCGAACCTCTCCCGCGGGGGAGGCGCGAGGGAGAGCCGGCCTCGGAGGCGCGGGACTTCCCCGCGGTGCAGGAAGGCGACGGCGGGGAAGGGGATCCCCCTCTCGTGCTCCTCCCCGACGAGCCCGTGCGCGTCGTCGAGGAGGGCGTCGTGGTGGCGGGGTTTTGCCCGGCGGGGTTCCTCCTTCGGGTGCTTTGCACGCTGGGCGAGTTTCTCGCGCGCGCAAGCGAGGGGGGTACGAACACCCGTTGGGAATGCCCCGCGTCCGTTTCCGCGCGCGGAAGGGGACCCGTCTCCCTCGACTTGCCGGAGGAAACGGCTCTGCTCGGTAGGCCTACGCTCCAAGGGCGCCTCTACCGCCTTCTGGGACTCTACCCCGAGCGAGGCCGCCTCACCCCCGGCGCGACCGCCGACTTCGTCCTCTTTCCGCCCCGCCTGGGCACGCGTCCCCCGCGCGTCCTCTTTCTCGACGGAATCCCCCACCTTCTCGTGCGTTCTTCCGGAGAATCTTCCGACGCACTTCCTCACGGATGGGATGGGGGGGACGGGGGAAGCGATCACCCCCGCTCCGCTCCTCCCTTGGCCGTCTGGGGCCCCCCGTGGGGACGCGGCTACTACTTGCGGGCGGCGTGCCGTTGGGCGCACGGACGCCTCGTCTCTCTCTGAGATCATTCAAAGAATCGAATGTCCCGCGAACCTCCGTCGGGCGGCGCCCTTTTTCCGGCCGCGCGAGGCTTTCTTGCGCGCCGTTCCGCGGCTGAGCGCCGCGCCGGCCGGCTTTTTCCCGCACCCGCTGCGTTTTCCTATTTTTCCCCCGCATCGAGGGTTACGCCCTGCCCATCCGGGAAATAACGGGTAAGAGAGACCCCGGACGAGGGGAGGGAGCGGACGTGGGAATGGAGCGGCAGGTTGAGCGGCGATCGCAAGCCGGCGACCCCGTGGCGTCGATCGTGGCGGAAATCGTCCTCGAGCGGGCGGTTCGCGCCTACACGGTCGAGCGCCTGCGGCGAGAAATCGATCGCGCGCTCGACGAGCGCGATCGGGAAAAGTTCGAGGAACTCACCCTTCTTTTGCGAAGGCTTCTCCACGAGGAGTCGCAGGAGACGGAGGAGCACGCGTAAAGCCCGCCGCTTTTGTTCGGCGGGCTTCTTGCGCTAGGATTGTGTTTAGACGGCGTCCCGGGAAGGCGGGGGCTCCGGGGACGGCCTCGGCCCTTCCGCCGGACTCTCCCACGTAAATCCTTCTCCGTGGACGTCGTGGGCCTCCGTGACGACGAAAAAGGCACGCGGGTCTTCTTCGAAGATGATCTGCTTGAGGCGGGCGAGCTCGCTCTGGGAAACCACGACGTACAGAAGGGGGTACTCCGTCCCCGAATACGCCCCGATGCCCCGGATGTACGTGGCCCCGCGCTCGAGCTCGGCAAGCACGCGGCGGGCGATCGCCTGCGAGCGCGGGGAGATCACGAGCACGGCGCGGGCGGCGTAGGCGGTTTCTTGGACGAGGTCGACGACGCGGGCGCCGATGAACAGGGCCACGAGGGTGTACATCGCCCGCTCGAGGTCGAGGTACGTGGCGATGGAGAGAAGGATCACGCCCGCGTCGAAGAAGAACATCGCACGCCCGACGTTCATCCCCGTGAGCTTGTGCACGATCCGCGCCACGAGGTCGGAGCCTCCCGTGGTTCCGCCGCTTCGGATGATGAGGCCCAGCCCAAGGCCGATGCTCACGCCGGCGTAGAGGGCGGCGAGGAGGAGGTCGTGGGTGGAAACCGAGCGGAGGGGCTTCATCCACTCGATGAAGACCGAGCTCGTCACCGTGGCGAAGACCGTGCGCACGAGGGCGGCACTCCCGAGCGTGCGCCAACCGAGGAGGAAAAGCGGGAGGTTGAGGGCGAGGATCGTCCACCCCGGCGGCCAGTGTGCCCGATAGTACAGGATGAGGGCGATCCCCGTCACCCCGCCCTCGGCGAGTCCGTTCGCGAGGATGAAGGCGTTCAGCCCGGCGGCGAAGATGGCGCTCCCCGCGAAGAGGAGCATGTAGTCGAAGAGGAGGGAGCTCAGGCGCATTTTGCCGTTCGGCATGACGCTTCTCCTTTCGCCCGCTTCCTTATTGTAGCGAAGCGCTCCCCTTTGCCCAAGCGCCGCGCGAGGTTTCGACGAGAGACGAGACGAGGAGGTGGGGCGAGGTGTCCGGAGCCGTACGCGAAGGAGCGACGCCAAAGGCGCACAAGACCCTGCCCGAGATTCAGCGCGAGGTAGACGAACTCATATCCGGCTATGCGGCCGGGTACTTTACGCCGCTCACGATGGTCGCCCGCCTCGCGGAAGAGGTGGGCGAGCTCGCCCGCGAGGTGAACCACCGCTTCGGGGAGAAGCCCAAGAAGCCGACGGAGCCGGAAGGTAGCCTCGAGGAGGAGCTGGGCGACGTCTTTTTCGTACTCGTAAGCTTTGCCAACGCCCAGGGGATCGACCTCGAGGCGGCATACGAGTCGGTCATGGCGAAGTACCGGACGCGCGACCGCGACCGCTGGCCGAGGCGAGATCCGGTTCGCGAAGGAGGGGATTCTCGATGAACGGAGGGGAGTCGTGGGGAGTACGGAAAAAGCGGGAAGAGGCGACGGGTGTGGTTCCCACCCCCGTGCGCGTCGCCGTAGGGGGGGCGTTCGGACGCATGGGGCAGGAGGCGGTGGAGCTCGTGCGCGCGACGGAACACTTCCGCCTCGTCGGAACTGTGGACCGCCGCGGGCGTAGCCTCGAAGGCGTTCCCGCGTTTTCTACGGTGGACGAGCTCTTTTCCGCCGTGCAGCCGGACGTCTACATCGACTTCACCTCGCCGGAAGCCGTGTACAAGCACGCGCGGGCGGCCCTCGAAGCGGGCGTACGCCCGGTGGTCGGGACGACAGGGCTCGCGCGGGAGGAGATCGAAGAGCTCGCCGCCCTCGCCCGGAGCAAGCGGCTGGGGGCGGTGATCGCCCCGAATTTCTCCTTGGGAGCGGCCGTCTTGCGCCGGGCCGCGGCCCTCGCGGCACGCTTCTTTCCGTACGTGGAGATCGTGGAGATGCACCACGACCAGAAGAAGGATGCGCCGTCTGGCACGGCCCTCCTCCTCGCGGAGGCAGTCGCGGAGGCCCGCGGAGGGGAGAAAGCGGCGGCCGCTGCGCGGGAGGCGGGCGCACCTCGGGTCTCGCCTCCGTACTCCGATCTTTCGGCGCGCGGCGTCCTCGCCTTCGGCGTGCCCGTCCACAGCGTGCGGCTCCCCGGCTTCGTCGCCCACCACGAACTCCTCTTCGGTGGCGACGGGGAGTGGCTCACGTTTCGCGTGGATACGGTGACGCGCCGGGCGTTCATGCCGGGGCTTCGCTACGCCGTGGAGCGCGTGCTCGAACTCGAGGAGCTCGTCTACGGGCTGGACCGCCTGCTCGAGCGGGAGTTGCTGGAGGGGAGAGGGTGACGGGGAACGGAGGAGGGGAGGGGCACATTTGGGAAGGGGCGTGGCGGATCGTCGGGCGCCTGCGCGCCGCAGGTTTTGCGGCGTACGTCGTAGGCGGCGCCGTGCGCGACCGCATTCTGGGCCTTCCCGTGGAAGAAGCGGACATCGCCACCGCGGCTACGCCCTCCGAGGTGCTCGCCCTCTTCCCGGAAGCCGTCCCTACGGGCGCGGCGTACGGCACGGTCACCGTACCCTGGGAGGGAAAGGCGTACGAGGTGACGACCTTCCGCCGCGAGGTGTACCCCACCGCCGACCGCCACCCGGTCGTCGCCTTCGGAACCTCGCTCGGAGAGGACCTCGCGCGGCGCGACTTCACGATCAACGCCATGGCCTTGGGGCCGGAAGGCGAGATCGTCGACCCCTTCGGGGGTCGCGAAGACCTGCGGCGGGGGGTCGTGCGCGCCGTCGGGGATGCGGCGGAGCGCTTTCGCGAAGACCCGCTCCGCATGGTGCGCGCCGTACGCTTTGCCGCGCGCTTCGCCTTTGTCATCGAGGAAAAGACGTGGGAAGCCCTCGTCGCCCTGCGCCTGGAGCTCGTGCGCGTCGCGCGCGAGCGGATCCTCGCAGAGGTGGATAAGCTCTTTCGCCGCGAGGGAATCGGCCGCGGTCTCGCCCTGTTCGACGCCGCCGGGCTTCTGGCCGTCGTCCGCCCGAAATGTCGTCCGGTCGCCGAGGCCCTTTTCCCCCGCCTTTCGCCGGAGCTGCCCCGAGCCGTACTCGTGTGGACGTGGGAGAGGTTTCTCGCGGACCCGCCCGGATATCCCGAGGGCTTTTTCCGCCTCCCGTGGCCGAGGCGCCTCCGCCGCGCCGCCGCGATCCTGGATGCGGACCTGGCGGAGCTTTCCGCTTCCCCTCCCTTGGCGGGGCTTCCGTGGCCGCTCGTGCGCGCCTGGGCCGAAGGCGACGAGGACCGCGCCACGGCGCTCTTTTCCCTCCTCTCCCTCTTCCGCGAGGCCGGGGCGGAGGATTTCCTCGTCCCGGCGCCGCGGGACGGCGTGGGGGAGGACTCTCTTCCGATCGTGCTTCCGGGGCGGTGGGCGGACGTGCGCACGCGTCTCGCCTCGCTCCCAGTCCCGACGTACCGCGACCTCCCTCTCGACGTGGGGGACTTCCTCGCGCGGCACGGGTTTAGGCCCGGGCCGTGGGTGCGAAAGTTGCGGGAGGCGCTCTACCGAAGCGTGAACGCGGGGCTTTTTCCTCCGGATCCTGCGGCCCTCGAGGCGGAAGCGCTGCGGCTTGCGGCGCGCCTCGAACGGTAGGGACGGAGGGAAATCCAGAAAGAGGAGGAGGAAAGCCGTGGTGGACGAAGGGCGGCGTAGAGAGACGGGAAATCCCGCCGCAAGGGAACGCGGCGCGGGACTCCGCGCGGCGGTCCTCGCGGCGCTCCGCGCCGCAGGAGGACGGCGCGTTTCCGGGGGGGAGTTGGCCCGCCGCCTCGGGGTGAGCCGCACGGCCGTATGGAAGGCCGTAGAAACCCTGCGCCGGGAGGGGTTCCCGATCGAAGGCGTCCCGCGCGGGGGATACGTCCTCTTCGAGCGTCCGTCCGCGGCGGGCCCCGCAGGCGGTGGAGCGGGGGAGTGGGACTTTGCCGGCGCTTCCGAGGCGGGCCGTGTTGCAGGACGGCGCGCTTCGGAAACCGCGAGTTTCTCCGAGGCAAAACTTGCCTCCCTCCTCCGGACACGCTCGTTGGGCCGCGTGCGGCGCGTCTTTGCCGAAGTTTCTTCCACTCAGGACGAGGCCAAGCGTTGGGCGCGGGAAGGGGCGCCCCACGGGGCGCTCGTGCTGGCCGACGCCCAGACGCGGGGACGCGGGCGTCACGGCAGGCGGTGGGTCACAGTTCCGGGCCGTACCCTTTCCTTTACCCTCGTCCTTCGCCACCCGCTTTCGCTCGCGGAGACTTTACCGGTCGGACTCGTGGCGGCGGTGGCCATGGCAGAAGCGGTCGTCTCTTTTGGCGGCGCGCCCACACTCAAGTGGCCCAACGACCTCGTCCTGGACGGACGAAAGGCCGGCGGGCTCCTCGTGATGGTGGAGGGGGAGGCCGATAGGGTTTCTTGGATCCTCCTCGGAATCGGGGTGAACGTAGGCGACATTTCCCAGGAAATTCCCGAAGACCTCCGGCCTATCGCCCATTCCGTCGCCGCGCACCTCATCGCACGCGGGAAGACGCCCCCGGGGCGCGAGGAATTTCTCGCCGTGCTTTTGGAGCGGCTTGAGGTGCGTCTGGAGGAGTACGTGCGCAGGGGCTTTGCCCCTGCGCGGCAGGCGTTTCTCAGGTTTGCCCATCCCTTCCGCGGTGCGGTCCGCGTAAAGACGGCCCGCGGCGAAGTTGCGGGTCGCATGGTGGGGATCGGGCCGCAGGGGGAGCTCCTCCTTCTCCCCGAAGGGAGCGGCGGCCCTCCTTTGGTTCTTACGGCGGCGGAAATTTTAGAAGAGGTGTAGAACGGGGGCGCTCGTTCCGCGTGCGATTTGCGCGTACGCCGTCCCGAACGCCCGAACCTCGCCTCTTCTACCTTTGCCTCTCTCCTCGGTCGCTTCGTTTTGTGGCAACGCGAGGAACAAAAGAGGCGCCCACGGGGGCGCCGATGGGGAGTGGATTTTTTATTTACCAGGATTTTGCGTGTTTTGCGGAATGTCGATGAAGGGAACCGCCCCGCCGGTGACGTTGGGCAGCTTCCCGTCCCACTTCTGCACCGCCATTTTCTGCACTTCGATCTCCCTAAGCCGCAAGAGCTCCGGTGTGAGTTGATCTTTTTGCAAGCGCAAGGCTTCTGCTTCGGCTTTGGCCTGTTCGATTCGTTGCTGCGCCTCGATTTTAATGCGTTCGAGGTCCCTTTGCGCCTTGAGGGCCATCTGTTCGGCCGTGAGCTTCGCTTCTACGGCTTTGTTGAATTCCTCGCTGAAGTCGAAGTTTACGATGTTGTAGCCGTCTACGAGAATTCCGTATGGCTTGAGACGGTCGCTCAAGAGCTCTTTCGTTTCCTCGCTCACCTTCTGGCGCATGGTGATGAGCTCCTCCGCCGTGTACCGCGCGGTGATGGCCTTGAAGGCTTCCTGTACCGCGGGGTCGATGACTTTGCTCGCATAGTCCGTGCCTAGATTTTGGTACACATCCGCTACGCGGGACGGATCGACGTGGAAGTTGAGGACGACCGTGCTCTTTACGACTTGGAGGTCCTTGCTCGCCGCCGCCGCGTCGGTGCTGCTCTTTTGCACGCGCACGTCCAGGAGCACGACGCTCTGCACAAACGGGATTTTGAAGTGAAGACCTTCACCCCACACGTCTTTCACCGCGCCAAATTGGAGGAGCACTCCCCTATGGCCGGCAGGTACAGTAACTACGGTTTTCAAGAAGAGGATCAGGAGGAAGGACAAGACCGCCAAGAAGGTAATCGCCGATAGGACATTACGTTTCGATACCTTTTCCGAGGGGACTTTTTTCTCGTTTTTATGGTCTTCTTGCTTCTCTTGCTTATCTCCTCTTGACTGAGACTGTTCCGGCTCCAACGGAGTTTTCTCGTTTTTTGGTCGTTCCCACCCCGAAGATTGGGGTCGCGTTTCGTCGCTCATGCTCTTTCCTCCTTAATGTTTGGGTCCATGAAATTTGCGACCTTTTGCTCTCGTGCGGACTCACGAAGTTTTGCGAGGTAGCTATTCACGCTCTCCTCGGGCGGCGGTGTCGGAGGGAGCGAACACGGGAATCCCTTTTCCCATCTCGGGCGCATAGGGACGTGAAAAGAAGCCGCCGTGTTGGGTTTATTATATTACGCCGCGGGAAGACCCACCTCCTTCAGAGGGCGAGAGGAAAGGCGGTGCTTGAAAATTTGTGCGAATTTAGATATTCTCGACTTAAAGGAGGTGAAAAGCATGGCCTGGAGTTCCGCCTCCCGTCCCGATCGGCTGCTTCTCATCCGGCAGTTTCCGATCGGAGCCGACCGCCTGCCGGAGTTCGAACCGATCATGCAGGCGGCCAAAGGCCGGATCCTGGAGAAGCTCGATCGCCGAATCCGGCACATGGAGCACGCCATGACGAAAGCGCTGGCCGAACTCCACCGTAAAGAAGGCATCGCCGTCAGTGTCCTCGGCGATCTGACCGGCCTTTCATCGGAAACGTCGTCGATGTTCCCGGACCGGTGCCTTTCCACACGATCCTGCACTGGCGCTGGGACGGGCGGCATAACCGCTTTGTGCACGTATCGTCAAGGGTCGGGGCGTAATCCAGGTGCCTGACACGGGGCGTAAGCCCGGTACCTGACGTTGTTGGGACCCTTCGGAAGGCAAAAAGCCTCCGGTGTAACTCGGCAGGACATCCTGCCGCCAGGAAGCCGTTCCCCTTCAGGGGGGGATTTTAAGATATGAGGGCTTGGTTCGGCGGGGTCCCTTCCTGAAGATCAATTCAGGGCGAACGAAAACGGATGTGTGAGCTGGAGGGATTGGCGATGCAGGAGAAGCGTGCGTGGAGAGCGAACGGCTTTACAGGGCTCCTGGTCGTGCTGGCGCTTTTCGCCGGCGGGGCGTGGTTTTTGAATCGGGGGATTCCTTTGTCTCCTTCAAGCATTGTGACGGGGGTCTTCCTGATCGCCGTCGGCCTTGTTCTCTCCTGCGGCCTGTTCGTCGTCCAGCCGAACAATGCCGTCGCGCTCGTCTTTTTCGGGAAATACGTCGGCAGTGTGCGAGAGCCAGGTTTTCACCTGAGCATCCCGTTCACCGTCCGCAAAACGGTCACCTTAAGGGTGCGCAACTTCAACAGCGCGAAGCTCAAAGTGAACGATCAGCAGGGAAATCCCATCGAGATTGCCGGCGTAATCGTCTTTCGGGTGGTCGATTCGGCGAAAGCGCTGTTTGAAGTGGACAACTACGAGCAATTCGTCGAGATTCAGAGCGAGGCGGCCATCCGGCACATTGCAAGTTTGTATCCGTATGACCTTTTCGAGGCGGAAGGGCCTACGCTCCGGGGCAATACGGAGGAGATCGCCGCCGAACTGAAGAAGGATTTGCAGCAGAGGCTCGCCGTCGCCGGCGTGGAAGTGATGGATGCGCGGCTCACGCACCTGGCCTATGCGCCGGAGATCGCCGCGGCCATGCTGCAACGGCAGCAGGCGTCGGTCATTCTGGCCGCGCGGCAGAAGATCGTGGAAGGCGCCGTCGGCATGGTGCAGATGGCGATCCGTCAGCTGGAGGCGCAGGGGATCGTGGAGCTGAACGACGAGCACAAAGCCGGTATGGTGAACAACCTCATGGTCGCCATCGTCTCGGAGCGGGGTGTGCAACCGGTACTCAATGCGGGCACGCTGTAGTCAAACCAACCCTCAAATCGAGGGCATTGCCTTGCCCCCCTGAGGCCCGCAAGGGCGTGGATGCGCGAGGAGTAGGTGTGGGGCGACGCCTTGCCCCCAACAGGGACCCGCGAATTGCGCTCCGCGGGAAGCCGCGAGGTGCGATGTCCGGTATAATACGTGTATGCACTCGTTGGGCGGGCACACCCCATTTTCCGGCTTTGGGTTTCTGCGGCCGGGGGAGCGGAAATCGTTTGGTGGCGCATGGGACGGGGAAAGGAGGGAAGGACGTGCCCAAGGCGGCGTATGCCACCCTCGGGTGCAAGGTCAACGCCTACGAGACCGAAGCGATCGCCCGCCTCTTCGCCGAAGAAGGATACGCGCGCGTCCCCTTCGGCGAGGGGGAGGAGGACGTGGAACTTGTCGTCGTAAACACGTGCGCCGTGACCCACGCAGCGGAAAAAAAGAGCCGCCAGCTCGTCCGCCGCGCGGTTCGCCTCTACCCGCGGGCGATCGTCGTCGTGACGGGGTGCGCCGCGCAGCTCGCGCCGGAGACCTTCGCCCGCATTCCGGGGGTGGACGTCGTCGTGGGAACTTCCGGACGGGGCAACCTGGGGGAGCTCGTCCGCCGGGCGCGGGTGCGCCGTGGCGCGGGGGTTCGCGAACCCGTGGTCGCGGTCGGGGAGATCTTGCGCGTCCGGGAGTACGAGGAACTTCCCGCCCTCGGAAGCTTCGAACACACCCGCGCCTACCTCAAAGTCGAGGAAGGGTGCGGCAACCACTGCACCTTTTGCACCATCCCGCGGGCGAAAGGGCCCGTGCGCAGCCGGCGCATCGCCGACGCCTTGCGGGAGGCGGAGGAACTCGTCGCCCGGGGCTACCGGGAGATCGTCCTCACGGGGACGCATCTGGGCGCCTACGGGGAGGACGGGGAGGCGGCGCTTTCCGGCGTGGACGAAGGGGAGGTGCAGGCGGCGGGCGGTCCCCTCGCCTACCTCGTCCTGCGCCTCGCGGAGATCCCCGGACTGTGGCGAATCCGTCTGAGTTCGGTGGAGGTCGGACAACTCGACGCCCGCTTTGTCCGGACCTTGGCGGCGGCGGGGAAGGTCGCCCCCCACTTCCACGTCCCCCTGCAGTCCGGCGACGACGCCGTCCTCGCCCGCATGCGCCGCCGCTACACCACCCGCGAGTACCGCGAGGCGATCGAGCGCCTCCGCGCGTACTTTCCGGAGGCGGCGGTCACGACGGACGTGATCGTCGGCTTTCCCGGGGAGACGGAGTCGAGCTTTGCGCGCACGCGGGCGTTTCTTGAGGAGGTCGGCTTCGCCCAGCTCCACGTCTTCCCGTACTCGCCGCGCGCGGGTACTGCGGCCGCGAAGTTCGCCGACGCGGTTTCCGAAGCGGAAAAGCGCCTGCGCGTCGCCGAACTGCTCGACCTGGACCGCGAGCTCCGAAGGCGCTTTCGCCGCCGCTTCCTCGGTCGTGCCGTGGACGTGTTGCCCGAAGTCGTTCTCCCGCCGACCCACCCCGCCGTGCGCGAAGCAGGCGTCGGCAAGGGAGAAGGGGCGCCGACCGTGCTGGAGGGGACGAGCGGCGAATACCTTCGCGTCCTCGTTCCCTCTTCGTCGAGGCTCCTCGGTGTGCCGATGAGGGTTCGGATCGAGCGAGAGGTGGGGGAAGTCCTTTGGGGATTCCCCCTGCGCGTCCTCGAGGGAAGCCGGGAAAAGGTAGAACTCGCATAGGGTTCCGGCCGGCGCCCCTTCGGCACTCCCGGTCGTCGCGGCACGGAGACGAAGGGAGCGCTCCTTTCGTGCCCGCAGGATCGCGGAGGCGGAGGCGGTGCCGGTCACCCCGCCGGATTGCCGGGACAGGAGCCGGTCGTCTCTTTTTCTGAACGGGTTCTGAACAGGAGGGAAGCGCGTGGAAGTTTCTGCAGGAGGGATCGTGTACCGGAGAGGCGCACGCGGGCCGGAGATCCTCGTGATCGAAGATCGCTTCGGACGCATCGCTTACCCCAAGGGCCACCTGGAGGCGGGTGAGACGCCGGAGCAGGCCGCCTTGCGTGAGGTGGAGGAGGAGACGGGGATTCGCGGTACGATCGAGGGGTACCTCGGTCGGGTATCCTACCGCTACGTCCTCCCGGGCGGTTCGCCTCAGGAAAAGGTCGTGGACGTCTACCTCATTCGCGCCCTCGAGGGCGAACTCTCTCCGCAGTATGAGGAAATTGTCGACGCCTACTGGGTGTCCCCGGCGCACGCTCTGGAACTTCAGGAAACGCGTGGGTACGTGAACAACGCCGAGGTCTTCCGGGAAGCGGTGCGTCGCCTCGCCCGGGAATCCAGGGGGGTGTCCCGCGGTGGGCGAGGGTAAACTTTCGGGGGCGCGGGAGCTCGCCCGCGTGATCGATCACACGCTCCTTCGCCCGGACGCTCGAGAAGCGGAGATCCTCAGGCTCCCGGACGAAGCCGCGCAGTACGGATTTGCCGCCGTGTGCGTGGCGCCGCGCTGGGCAGCGCGCGTGCGCGGGCGCCTCGAGGAATTGGGAGTGGGAGGCGAGGTTCGCCTTGCCGTGGTCGTCGGCTTTCCGCACGGAACGACTACCTCCGCCGCAAAGGCGTTTGAAGCGGCGGAAGCCGTGCGGGCGGGAGCGGACGAACTCGACATGGTCCTCTCCCTGGGCGACCTCAAGGACTTGCGGATGGAGCGCGTGCGCGCGGACATCGCCGCCGTCGTAGAGGCCGCGGCGGGCCGACCCGTCAAGGTGATCCTCGAAACCGCCCTCCTCACCGCCGAAGAACGGGCTCGGGCCGTGGAAGCCGCCGCCTTGGCGGGCGCGACGTACGTGAAGACGGGGACGGGTTTTCCTCCCGGGAAACCTGCGACGGAAGAGGACGTGCGGGAGCTTGCCGCCCTCGCGCATTTGTACGGCCTTCGCGTCAAGGCATCGGGGGGGATTCGCGATGCGCGCACGGCCCGCCGCCTCCTCGCCGCGGGGGCAGATCGTCTCGGCACGAGTTCCGGTGTGGCCATCGTCAAAGAAGCGGAAGAAGAGGAGCGTCGTCGGGGTTCGGACGGTCTTGAGCAGGGGGTAGAGTTCGAAGAACCGACGGAGGGCTAAGGGAGTCGGGCGACGACGCGGGCGATCGGGGTCGCCAAGGGGAGGAACGCCGCGGCGCTCGTGAAGTTGAACGCGCCCTGGACGAGGGCGAGCTTCCCCAGGGCGGTTCCCCCTTCGGATGCCAGCCACTGCGCGGCAACGGGAACGAGGGGTACGGCGAGGAGGACGCCGAGGGCGTTCACCAAGAGGTGGGCATACGCCACCTGCCGCCCCGCGCGGCCCGCCAGCGCGCCTGCGACGAGCGTGTCCGCCACGGTTCCGACGTTCGTTCCGAGGGCGATTCCCACCGCCGCCTCTAGGGGGAGAAGCCCTTCCTCGACAAGTGCCGCCGCGAGGGCGGTCGTCGCCGTGCTCGACTGCAGGGTGGCCGCGAGGAGGACCCCGACGGCCGTCGCGGACCACGGGCCGCGGGCAGAGCCGTGGAGGAGGCGGCGGGCGATGGGGGAGGCCCCGGCCGCCTCCGCGCCGCGGGCGAGGAGTTCCAGCGCCTCGAGGAGGAGGCCGAAGGCGAAGACTGCCACGCCCCCCCACGCCAAGGCGCGCCCGTCCCCGCGTCTCCCCATCCGGTCGAGGAAAGTTCCTGCGGCGACGAGGGCGGCACCTGCGAGGTACATCGCCTGTGGTCCCGGGAGCCGGGGCAGGGATAGGGCGAAGAGCGTGGCCGTAGTTCCCACGTTTGCCCCGAGGACGAGGGCGACGAGCGTTTCCCCCGCAAGGACCCCCGTTTCCGCCAAGGCAACGGCGGCGATGAGGAACGCGCTCGACGAGTGGACGAGGGCGGACCCGAGCAAGCCTACGAGAAAGCCGGACGTGCGCCCTCGGGGGAGGCGTTGGAGGAGCCCGACTTCCCCGCCTTTTTCCCCCCACATGCCTTGAAGTCCCCGGCGCATGGCAAAGAGGGCGATGAGGAAGAGGAGAAGCCCCCAGAGAAGGTCCGCCACGCCTTTCCCCCTTTTCTCTCCGGGCTCTGCCCACCCGACTCGTCTCCTCGGAGTACCTTTTACGCGGAAGAGACGCCCATCTTGCCCGCGTTTGCACCTCCGGATCTGAGGGGGCGAGGACGTCCCATTGGTCTGGCGGCCGATCGCGTCGTGTCGGCCGCGCGCTTTTGTGAACGATCGGTGTAGACAAGAAGGGGGACTTCGGGTATACTGGGCGCAGACATGATGTGAAAGAAGTATCATTCACAAAACGACCGCACGGGTAGCCGAACGCCCCGGTCGCAGGCGGCGGGAAGGGCGTGTGCACGGGTTTGGGCATCCTGAGGAGGCGAGGACAATTCCACCGTCTGGAGGGATGGACATGTCGATGGAGGGGGACGCCCGCACCGAAAAACGAGCCCAGGCGGAAGGCGTGGCGCTGCGGGCGGAAGCTCGGTGGGCGGGAGGAATGAAGGTTCGCGTTGCTTCTCGGGGGCACGAGATCTCCGTAGACGAGCCGTCCGAACTCGGGGGCGAAGATACGGCCATGAACCCCATGGAGCTCCTCCTGGGGGCCCTCGGTGCGTGCGTGACGCTCATGTGCGTTGCCTTTGCCCCGAAGTTCCGCGTAAAGGTCCGCGACGCGCGCGCGACGATCGAGGGGGACTTCGATCCCCGGGGATTCCAAGGCCTCGCCGACGTCCGCTACGGATTTTCTCGCGTACGCCTCGACCTTCGCCTCGACGCAGAAGGGGACGAGCGCGACGTCGAGCGCCTGGCGCACTTCGCCTTCGAGCGGTGCCCCGTGTCGGATACGCTGCGGGGAGTGGAAGTCGAAAAGCGGCTCGTACGGGAGTGAAACTTGCGCCTTTACTTTCCCCCTTTCCTTCGTGTAAGATGGTCACGCATGGACGGGCCACGGCCCGGCGGGGAGGGGGGAGAGGACGTGGCGACGATTCGCGTCGGCGATTTCGACTCGCTCGACAGCGCGCTTCGGAAGTTCAAGCGCGAGCTCTCGCGCGAGGGCGTCATGCGCGAGATCCGGAAGCGGGAGCACTACGAGAAACCCGGCGTGCGCAAGCGGAAGAAGGCGGCCGGTCGCCGCGGCAAGCGCCGCTGACGGTCCGAACCCTCTTCCTCCCGTTGGGTAGATCGTGTGGCCTCGTGGGTGGGAGCG
The DNA here is from genome assembly GCA_003050565.1 of Brockia lithotrophica. Taxonomy (NCBI): domain Bacteria; kingdom Bacillati; phylum Bacillota; class Bacilli; order Thermicanales; family Thermicanaceae; genus Brockia; species Brockia lithotrophica. The sequence continues at coordinate 37,073 of PEBW01000003.1, read as the reverse complement.
CAAATTCCGGAGACGGCGGGTAAAGCCCGCCGTCTCTGTGCGTATATCCCCTCTTTCCCCCCGCGTATGGTTTCTCGGGGGACGGAGATGCAAAGGCCGTGGTTGGTTCGCCTTTTCGACGCCCTCGACCTGCCGCCGGAGTCGACGCTCACGCCGGAGATCACCCTCTCCGGGTACGCTCGCGTCCGCATCGAAGGGCGCAGCGAACTCCTCGCGTTTTCTCCGGACGGGGTCGACGTCCGCCTGCCCGACGGCGAGGCGTACATCCGGGGGCGTTCCCTCGTCGTCCGGAAGTACGACGCGGAAGGGCTCACGCTCGAAGGCGACATCGCCTCCGTTCGAGTGCTGCGGCGGGGAGAGGGGGGATAGGCGGTGCCGAAGTTTGTCCGGGGGTACGTGCGCGTGCACTGGTTTCCCCGTGCGGGCCATCCGCCCGCGGAGGGGCTGAGCCGTCTGGCCGCCCACGGCGTCGCCGTGCGAGACGTGGTCTACGCCGCTTCCGACCGCGTGGAATTCACGGTCCGCGTCGAAGACGTTCGCACCTTGCGTAACGTCCTCCGCGGTGCGGGCAAGGTTCGCTTTGGGGAACGGCGCGGCCTTTACGCATGGCTGAGGTCGCTGCGCGCGCACCCCGGGGGGATTGCCGGCTTCACCGCGTTCCTCCTTCTCCTCTGGGTTTGGAGCGGGTTTATCTGGGTCGTGCGTGTGGAGACCGAAGGCGCTTACGTTCCCCCGGCTTCGGAAACGGGAGGGGATCGCCCCTCTGCCCGGGGATTTGATTCTCGGCTCGCCGCCGCCGTTCGCGAGGATCTCGGTCGTCTGGGCGTACGTCCGGGGACGTGGAAGGGGAACCTCCCTCCGCCGGAGGCGATCTCCGCCCACCTCCGGGAACTTCACCCCGAGCTCGGGTGGGTAGGTTTTTCCGTCGACGGGGTCGTGGCACGCGTCGTCGTGGTTCCGAAAATCGGCGACCCCACGCCCCCGCCCGGGGTTCCGCAGCACCTCGTCGCAGCCAAGCGCGCGGTTGTCGTGGGGTACGAACTGGCTGCGGGGAAGCTGCGCGTGCGGCCGGGCGACAGCGTCGAGCCGGGCGAGATCCTCATCTCCGGCGTTTTGGGACAGGAAGGGGGGGAGGCGAAGCTCGTCCCCGCCCGCGGGCGCGTCTTCGGCGAGGTGTGGTACGAGGTCGAGGTGAGCGTGCCGCGCGAGCAGCGCGAGCTCGTCTTGGGCGCGAGGAGCCAGAGGTTCTTGTCCCTTTTCGCGGGGAACACCCGGAAAGAGATCTTTCACCGCGGCGCCTCCCTTTCCGGCGAGTGGACGGAGTCCACCCGCCGCTATGCCCTTCCCCTTCCTTGGCCGCTCGGCATCGAGGTGGGGGAACGGAGGGAGCTCGTCCCGGCGGTAAGGACCTTGAGCGCCGAAGAAGCCGAAGAGCTCGCCAAGGACCTCGCCCGCCGCGAGGTGCTCGCGCAGGCGCACGAAGGCCGCGTCGCGCGCGCGCTCGTTTTGCACCGCGAGGTCGGCCATGATAAAGTTACTTTGAGACTCCACATCGCCACCGTCGAGAACATCGCCCGCCCGGAGCCCGTCTCCGGGAGAGGGGATGGCCCGGAGGCGCAGCCCGGGGCGTAGGCGCTCCCCCGGGCGGTCGCGGACGGGAGAAGCCCGACGGGGTGGAGGGAGACAATGCGCGTCCGCGGCCGCCGCAAGACGGCCGGCGGAGGCAAAAAGGAGCGATGGACGGCGTACATGGGTGCGGCGGTGAAGCCCATCCGGCTCCTTCATCCGGGAGAAGGCCTCTCCCTCTTCGGACCACACGACCGGTACCTTCGGCGCATCGAAGAGGCGTTTCCCGTGAGGGTGGTTCTCCGGGGCGACGAAGTCCAGCTCTTGGGCGATGAAGATACCGTTCGTGTCGTCGGGTCCCTTCTCGAAGTGCTCGTGGCGCTCGTCCGCCGGGGACACGCGCTTTCGGAGCACGACGTCCTCTACGCCATTCGCCTTACCGAAGAAGGAGATCCCCGGCGACTTTTCGTCCTTTTTGAAGAAGAGCTCACGCGCACGGTGCGCGGCCGTCCCGTGCGCGCTCTCACCCTCGGGCAACTCTACTACGTCCAGGAACTCCGTCGGCGCGACATCGTCTTCGCCGTAGGCCCCGCCGGCACGGGGAAGACGTACCTCGCCGTCGTCTTTGCCGTAAAGGCCCTTCGAAGTCACGAAGTTCGGCGGATCGTCCTCACACGTCCCGCGGTGGAGGCGGGCGAGCGCCTCGGGTTTCTCCCTGGGGACCTGCAGGAAAAGGTCGATCCGTACCTCCGTCCGCTCTACGACGCCCTGTACGATCTCCTGGGTGCCGACGTCGTCGCCAAGGCCATCGAGCGGGGGACGATCGAGATCGCCCCGCTCGCGTACATGCGCGGGCGCACGTTGGACGAGGCCTTCGTGATCCTCGACGAGGCGCAGAACACGACCCCCGCGCAGATGAAGATGTTCCTCACCCGCCTCGGGGCGGGGTCGCGCATGGTGATCACGGGCGACCTCACGCAGGTCGACCTCGCGCGCGGGGAAGTCTCCGGCCTCGAGGACGCGCTGGGTCGGCTCAAGGACATCCCCGAGATCGGGATCGTCACCCTTCACGAGGCGGACGTCGTGCGCCATCCCTTGGTCGAAAAGATCGTCCGGGCGTACGAGGGAGAGCGCAGCACGTGAGGGCGAACCCCTCCACTTTCGGTCGGTCCCGAATCGTCCCCCGAATCTCGGGACAACGGCTCGGGTATTTGTAGACGTCAGGCGTTCCGTCCTTTTCGGGAAAGGAGGGGGGGATGTGCTGGCCTCGTTTCGTCGCCTCGTGCCGCGCCTTTTTCGGCCGTTCGTCTGGGTCCTCTACGGCCTCGTCCTCTTTTTCCTTCTGGCGCAAGCTGTGCGCGTAAACCAGGCGACGATCGAACTCGGTTCGCGGGCGAGGGAGCGCATCGTTGCCCCCCGGACGGTGTACGACGCCGAGGCTACGCAGCGCCTGCGCGAAGAGGCGGCTAACAAGGTAGAGCCCGTGTACACGGTGAACGACGCGATCACGCAAGTGCAGCTCAACCTCGTGCGCCGCTTTTACGACGACGTCATCGCCTTCCGCGGCCAGGAGCCGGAACCGCCGTACGCGGATCGCATCAAGAAGATCAAGGACGAACTCAGTCCCTTCTCTCTTCCGGACGATGCCTACCGCACGCTGGCCGGCGTCCCCGTGGAGACGCTCATGGCGATGGAGAACGTGACCTTGTACCTCGTGGAGCAGATCCTCCGCGCGGGCGTTCGGGAAGAGGAGCTCGAGCGCGCCCGGGGACTCGTGGACGAGCGGATGATCGTGTCGGACCTGAGCCCCGCGGCGCGCACGACCGTCCAGGAGATCGGGCGAAGGGCCATCGTGCCCAACGTCACGTTGGACAAAGAGGCTACGGAGGCCGCCCGCAAAAAGGCGGCGGATTCCGTTTCTCCCGTGTACATCTACGAGGGAGACACGATCGTCGACGAAGGTCAGGTGATCAACAGCGAAGTCCTGCGGAAGCTCAAACTTCTCGGGCTCGTGGACCCGTTTCCCATCAAGCCCCTTGCCGGGACGGCCCTCTTCGCCTTGGTCAACCTCGGAGCCCTCCACGTGTCCTTCCGCCGGATTCCCTTTCGCTCGGGGATTCCCCAGGACACGGCGCACGTCGTGGCCGGCTTTTCCGCCCTCCTCGGCCTTCTGGCGATGGACGCCTTTTTCTGGCTCTCCGAGGCAACGGGTCGGAACTTCATCTACCTCGCGCCCTTTGCGATGTCCTCTTTTCTCGCCGCGCTCATCCTCGGGACTTCGGCGGGACTCGTCCTCGGGGCGCACCACGCGCTCGTGGCGGCCTTCTTTTTTAAGGAGCGTGTTGGGCAGATCTTCGACGTTCCGGTATTCCTCGAGGCCCTTCTGACGGTGGGCGTGGGGTTGTACCGCCTGGGGCGCGCGGAGACGCGGCGCGACCTCGTGGGGGCCTCGCTCTGGTCCGGGAGCGCCGGGGCGTTTGCCTTTTTCCTGTACGCGCTGCTCGCCAACGAGCCCCTCGCGTTTCCCGACGCGCTGCAGCGTTTCGTTCCGGCGTTTCTCTCCGCCCCGCTCGCCATGGTGCTCGCGGCCGGCGTCCTCCCCGCCTTCGAAGCTTCCTTCGGGATCCTCTCACCCATGACGCTCCTCGAGCTCGCCAACCCCAATCACCCCCTCCTCCGCAAGATCCTCCTTGAAGCTCCGGGGACGTACCACCACAGCCTCATGGTGGCCAACCTCGCGGAGGCGGCCGCCGAAGCCATAGACGCGGACGGGCTTCTCTGCCGCGTGGGGGCGTACTACCACGACGTGGGGAAGACGGTGCGTCCGGCGTACTTCGTGGAAAACGAGATGGGCGGCCCTAGCCCCCACGAGCACCTTTCGCCCTTCGTGAGCCGGGACATCATCTTCGCGCACGTCGCGGACGGGGTACGCATCCTCGAGGAACACCGCTTTCCCAAGGCCATCGTGGACATCGCCGCACAGCACCACGGGACGAGCGTCCTCCGGTACTTTTACGCGCGCGCACGCGAACACGACCCCGACGCGCGCGTAGAGGCGTTCCGCTACCCCGGTCCCAAGCCGCAGTTCAAAGAGGCGGCGATCGTGATGCTTGCGGACAGCGTGGAGGCGACGGTGCGCTCGTTGAAGCAGCCGACCCCCCAGGAAGTCGAAGCCGCGGTGAGCGAGGTGATCCACGAAAAGATCGAAGACGGGCAGCTCGGGGAGTGCGACCTCACGATGCGCGAGATCGAGCTCATCCGCCGTGCGTTCCTGGAGACGCTTGCGGGGATCTTCCACCGGCGCATCGAATACCCCAAGCTCCCCTCCACCGGCCTCTTCCGGGAAGGCGGGGGGAGCGACTCGGAGACTTCTCGGGATTCGTCGGGCGGGGAAGGTGCGCCTCCCGCTTCCGGCACCGAACCGTCGTCCTCCCCCTCGCCGTAAGCGCTGTCCCTTCGTCCGCGCCTTTGCCGAGGAGCGCCGATCGGGCGCTCCGGATCCGCCGGCTCTCCTGATGTCCGACGGAGGAGGAATTTCCGTGGCTCTCGAACTCGACATCCGGTACGCCGCCCGTGACTTTCGCCTGAGCGAGGAAGAAGAGGACCTCCTCGCTCGCATGCTCGAAGAGGGGCTTCGGCGGGAAGGGGTTCCGGCAGCGGAGATCTCCCTCTCGTTCGTAGGCGACGAGGAAATCCGTGAACTCAACGGCCGTTACCGGGGCGTGGACGCGCCGACGGACGTCCTCACCTTTCCCCTCGACGACGACCCCGTCCTCGGTGACATCGTCGTATCCGTGCCCACGGCCCGCCGGCAGGCGGAAGCGTACGGGCACTCCCTTCGCCGCGAAATCTTTTTCCTGATCGTTCACGGCTTCTACCACCTCCTCGGGTACGACCACGACACGGAGGAAGCCGAGGCGGAGATGTTCCGGCGGCAGGAGGAACTCCTCGCGGCCTTTGGCATTACGAGGTGACGGCGGTGGGGGAGTGGCGGAGGATTTTCAGGACGATTCGCTTTGCGGGGGAAGGGCTCGGCGAGGCGTACCGCCGGGAAGCGAACTTTCGCGTGCACCTTTGGCTCGCCGGCTACGCCGTCCTCGCGGGGTGGGTCGGCGGGCTCTCGCGGGAGGAATGGCTCTGGGTCCTTCTGGCCATAGGGATCGTGTTGGGGGCGGAGCTCGGGAATTCCGCCGTCGAGCGCGTCGTAGACCTCGTCACGGCCGAAGTTCACCCCCTCGCCAAGGCGGCCAAGGACTTGTCCGCGGCGGCGGTGCTCCTCGCCGCTTCCTTCGCCCTCGCGGTCGGCGTCTTCGTCCTCCTCCCGCCGTTTGCCGCCCGCGCCGTAGAGCTCCGCGACCACGTGCCGACCGGTGCCCTCGTTCTGGGTTCGCTCGTCGCCTCGGGACTCGCCTTGGGACTCGTCTTGGGGCGGCGAGCGAGGGATCGCCTCCCTTCGGCCGGGCGGCGGCCCTCCGCCGCGGCTTCCCTTTCCCTCCTCCCGGGGGATTTCTTGGCCCTGGGCGCGGACGTCTTTTTCGCCCTGCTTTATTGGCGCGCTTCCTTTTTTCTCCTTCCTGTGGTAGCATGTGTTCTGCCTCCGCTTGCCTACGTGTTCGCCTTTTCCGGCCCTCGGCGTCCGCTCCACGTCTTTCTCTGGTTTGCCGTGTGGCTGGGCATGGGGGCTCTTGGGCGGATGTAGTCCTTCCCGGGGCTCGGGAAGCCGGATCAGGGGGTCGAATCGTGGAACAGACGACGTGGGAAGCGCTTTCGCCGGAACATCGCGAAGGGCTTCGCCGGGCCGTAGAGGCGCGCGAGAACGCCTACGTCCCGTACTCGCGCTTTGCCGTGGGTGCGGCCGCGCGCACGGGTTCCGGCGCGTACGTCCAGGGCTTCAACATCGAAAATGCGGCCTACCCCCTTTCCATGTGCGCAGAACGGGTCGCCCTGTATCGGGCGTATGCGGAGGGCGAACGCGGCTTTCGCGCGCTGTACGTCGTGGCCGACGCGCCGCGCCCCGTTCCGCCGTGCGGTGCCTGTCGGCAGGTGATGGCGGAGCTCTGTCCCCCTACGATGCCCGTGATCCTCGCCAACCTCCGCGGGGAGGTGCTCCTCACCACCGTCGAAGAACTTCTCCCCTTTTCCTTCGCCCCGGACGACCTCCTGCGGGAGGAAGGGGAGAGCGGACCTCTCGGAACCGGGGAAGGCCTGTGGCGCGCGGGAGAGGAGGGAAGGGCGTGAACGCCCCGGAGACGAAGCGGCGTTCCGGCTTTGCGGCCGTTGTCGGGCGCCCCAACGTGGGCAAGTCCACCCTCGTGAACGCCGTCGTAGGTTCGAAAGTCGCGATCGTCACGCCCAAACCTCAGACGACGCGCCACAACGTCCGCGGTGTCTACACGGAGGCGCGCGGGCAGATCGTCTTCGTGGATACGCCGGGGATTCACCGTCCCAGGAGCAAGCTCGGAGAGTGGATGAACGAAAGCGCGCGGCGCGTCCTGCGCGACGTCGACCTCGTCCTCTTCGTGATCGACGCCGCCCGGGGCTGGACGGAAGGCGACGCGCGCATCGCCGAGGAACTTTTTCCTTCGGCGGTTCCCGTCATCGCCGTCCTCAACAAGATCGACGCCCTCACCAACCGCGCCCTCGTCCTTCCGCTCATCGAGCGCGTGAAGGACGCCGGAGAGTTCCGCGAGATCGTACCCGTATCCGCCCTGCGCGGGGACGGGCTCGACCGTCTCGTGGACCTGATTTTCGCGTACCTGCCGGAGGGGCCGTACTTTTTCCCTCCCGACGTTTTGTCCGATCGCCCCGAAGCCTTTCACGCGGCGGAGATCATCCGCGAGAAGATCCTCCTCTTTACGGAAGAGGAGGTGCCGCACGCCGTAGACGTGCAGATCGAGAGCTGGGAAGAGACGGAAGGGCTTCTCTCCCTTGCGGCGGTCGTCACCGTCGAACGGGAGGGGCAAAAGGCGATTCTCATCGGCCGGGGCGGATCGAAGCTCAAGGAAATCGGCACGGCGGCGCGCCGCGAACTCGAGGAACGCTTCGGCAGAAAGGTCTTCCTCAAGCTTTGGGTGCGCGTGCGCGAGCGCTGGCGCGACCGCCCGACGCTCCTCCGCGAGTTCGGCTACCGCGACACATAGGGCGGAGAACCCCACAGGTCCGATTCGCGGCGGGAGGCGCGAGGTGCTTGCCTTTTCCGAGAGACACCGACGCGGCACGGGCGAGAAGCCGGAAAGTCGGCGGAGGTAGCCCCGCCCGGCGCCGAAACGCGGAGAGGAGGGCGGAGGGACACGGCGTAACCGGGGCGGTACGAGTTGGCAAAGTGCCGTCGGACCGCCGTGGGAAACCTAGACGGGGAGGAAGGGCACGTACAGAAGGTTCCTCCGGAGCCGAGGAGGGGTGAACGACCGTGTCCAATCCGTATTGGCGTCTCTTCGAGCGGACGGGTCTCGTGGAGTCGTACCTACTGTACAAGTACGCCGGCCGCACGGCAAAGCTTGCCTCGAAGGCGGGCGAAGGTGCCCGGCGGGAGTTTGCGGAATTCGGAGAAGAGTTCGCCCGGCCAAAACAAGGGGCAGGGCGTGCGGATCGGCCGGAAGGGCGGACGGAGCTTTCGCCGCCGGATGCGTCGGACGCCTGACGGGTCGTTCGGCCGGTGCGGCGGAAGCGGGTGCGCGCCGCGCCAGCGCGCCCGGGGAAGGGAGCGAAGGAGATGAAGGAGGGGGAGCAGGCCATCGTCCTCCGCGTTCGCGCGTACGGGGAGCGGGATCTCCTCGTCGTGCTCTTCGGCGAGATCGAAGGTCGTCTTCCGCTCGTCGCCCGCGGCGGGCGCAAGCTCGGGTCGCGGGTGCGTGCCGTCCTTCAGCCCTTTCGCGTCGTCGAGGTCCGCTACCGGAAGACGAGGGAAGTGGGTACGGTGGCGCAGGCAGAACTCCTCGAACGCTTTCCTCCCCTGGAGGAAGACCCGGTGCGCTTCGCGTGGGCGGCGTACGGCGCGGAACTCCTCGAGCACGTCGGCGAAGACCGGGACGCGCGGTCGCTGTACGACGTATTCCTGTGGTACTTGCGCCGTCTGTCGGGGAGCGATCCGCCCGAGCTGGTTGCGGCGTACCTCGAGCTTGCGACGCTGCGGGTTCAGGGGCTCGCACCGGAGCTCCACCGCTGCGCCCGCTGCGGCCGAGGGGACGTTCCCCTCGTCGCCTTTTCTCCCGGAGCCGGCGGGGCGGTGTGCGCCGACTGCGTCCCCCGCTTGACGGACGCCTATTCCCTCTCTTCGGCGGCCCTGTACTTTCTGCGCGCCTTCGTCCAACTTCCTCCGGGGCGCATCGGCCGCTTGACGGCGAAGCCGGACACGATAGGCGAGGTCGCCCGCCACATGGACGCCTTTTTGGCCCATCACTGGCCGGCTCCCCTTTACGCGAAGCGCGTGGCGCGGGAAATTTCCCGCCCGCTCCTTGCGGCGGGAGAGGAACCCGGAAGCGAGACGGCGAAAGAGACATAGACGGAGGCGCAGGTTGCGCCGAGACGCACAGAGACGGGGAGGCTTTCCCATGGGTCCTTCGTTTCAGGAAATCGTCCTCGCCTTGCACCGCTTTTGGGCCGGACAAGGGTGCCTCCTCGTCCAGCCCTACGACGTAGAGGTCGGGGCGGGGACGATGAACCCGATGACCTTTCTCCGCGTGCTCGGGCCGGAACCGTGGCGCGTGGCGTACGTGGAACCGTCCCGGCGCCCGGCAGATGCCCGCTACGGCGAAAACCCCAATCGCCTCTACCAGCACCACCAATACCAGGTGATCCTCAAACCTGCGCCGGAAGACGTCGTGGACGTCTACCTGGACAGCCTCCGCGCCCTCGGGCTCGACCTCGGTGAACACGACGTACGCCTCGTGGAGGACAACTGGGAGGCGCCGACGTTGGGCGCGTGGGGCCTCGGGTGGGAGATCTGGCTCGACGGCATGGAGATCACGCAGTTCACGTACTTCCAGCAGGTCGGCGGGCTCGAACTCAACCCGATTGCCGTGGAGATCACCTACGGGCTCGAGCGGATCGCCGCGTACCTGCAGGGCAAGGACGACGTGTTTTCCGTAGAATACGGCGCCGGCGTATCGTACGGCGAGATCTTCCGCACGGCGGAGTACGAACACTCGAAGTACTCCTTCGAGGTGGCGGACGTCGGACTTTTGGGCGACCTCTTTGCGGCGTACGAACGGGAGGCGCGGCGCGCACTGGCCGAGGGGCTCGTCCTGCCGGCGTACGACTACGTCCTCCGCATGTCCCACACCTTCAACGTGCTTGACGCGCGGGGAGCGGTTTCCGTGAGCGAACGGGCGGGGCTCATCGCACGCGTACGCCGCCTCGCCAACGAGGTGGCCCGCGCGTACGTGGCCCAAAGAGAAGCCCTCGGCTATCCGCTTCTCCGGGCGGAAGCGAAGGGCGCGTGAGGTGCGGAGACGGGCATACCGATGCGGGCAAACGCGAAGCGCGCTCGACCTATGCCCGAGCCCGACTCGTCTCCGCATCGGGTCGATCTCGACTTTGACGGCTCGTAAGGCATTCGAAGAAGGAGCTGGCAACCGGTGGGCAGGACCTTTCTTCTGGAGATCGGTGTAGAGGAACTTCCCGCTCGCCTGATCGACGCCACGCGCGAAGAACTCCTCAGGCGCATCCTCGCGTACCTCGACGAAGTGCACCTGCCGTACGGTGAAGCGCGGGCGTACTCGACCCCCCGCCGCCTCGCCGTACAGGTGACGGACGTGTCCGAATTTTCTCTGCCGCGCGAGGAGGTGCTCCGCGGACCGCGGCGGGAGGCGGCGCTCGCCCAAGACGGGTCTTGGAGCGAGGCGGCGCGCAAGTTTGCCGCCTCCCGCGGCATCGCTCCGGAAGACCTGTACATCGCCGAACAGGGAGGGGCGGCCTACGTCTTCGGCGTGCGTCGGGAAGCCGGGCGCCCGGCCCAGGAGCTCCTCGCCGCCGTAGGCGAGGTCGTCCTCGGCCTTCCCTTCCCCAGGGCGATGCGTTGGACGGAAACGCCCATTCGTTTTCTCCGCCCGATCCGCTGGGTCGTCGCCCTCTACGGCACGGAGGTGCTACCTCTGTGCCTCGGACCCATCTGCGCGGGTCGGACGACCCGGGGGCACCGCGTCCTCGGTGGGGAGGGGGAGATTCCCGCGGCGGACGCCTACGCGGACGTCCTCCGGGAGCTCTTCGTTCTCGCCGATCCCCGCGAACGACGGGAGGCGGTGGAAGGCGAAATCGCCCGCGCCCTCCGTACCCTTGCGGAAGCCGTCGGGGCGGAGCAGGCGGCGGACGTCGTCCGCGATCCCGACCTCCTCGCGGAAGTGACGAATCTCGTGGAGTGGCCTTCGGCCCTCGTCGGGCGATTCGACCCTTCTTTTCTCGCCGTTCCCGACGTCGTCCTCGAGACGACGATGCGCGAGCACGTGCGCGTCTTCGCCGTGCGCACCTCAGGCAGCCGCCTCGCCCCGTACTTCATCGCCGTGCGCAACGGTGCCGGCCGCGGGGAGGACGTCGTGCGTCGGGGGTTTGAACGTGTGATCCGCGCGCGCCTTTCGGACGCCCGCTTTTTCTACGAAAGCGACCTCAGGCGCCCGCCGGAGGCGTACCTTCCGCACCTTGAGGGCATCGTCTTTCACGAACGCCTCGGGAGCGTGGGAGACAAAGTACGCCGCCTCGTCCGCCTTGCGGAAGGGCTCGCCGCATCCCTCGGGTTTTCTCCCGAAGGGGCGGCCGTCCTGCGCCGGGCGGCGTCTCTGGCGAAGTTCGACCTCGCCACCCAGCTCGTAAACGAGTATCCGGAACTCGAAGGCCGGATGGGAGAAATTTACGCCCGCCACCACGGCGAACCGGAGGAGGTCGCGCGGGCGATTTTCGAGCACCGCCTCCCCCGGGGCGCGGAAGACGAACTCCCCGCGACACCCGCGGGCCGGTGGCTCGCCGTGTTCGACCGCCTGGATACGCTCGTGGGTTTCTTTTCCGTGGGGATCGTTCCCCGGGGTTCCGAAGACCCCTTTGCCCTTCGGAGGGCGGCAAACGGCGTCGTCCAGATCCTCCGGCGGATCGGGCGCGAAGGGCAGCCCGTTCCGGGGCTTTACGTCCTTCTCAGGTCCGCCGCCTCGGCGTATGCCGCCTTCGGCCATACGGTGACGGACGCGGTGCTCGACGAAGTCTACGGCTTTCTCGCGCAGCGCGTGCGCGCCGCCCTGGAAGAGGAGGGGCTTCCCTACGACGTCGTCCAGGCGTCCCTCGAGGCGGACGCCGGCGAAGGCGGTCTCCTCGTCCACGAGGTCGAGGAACGCGCGCACCTTCTCGCGCGCTTCAAGGGCGAAGAGGACGCCAAGTGGACGATCGAGCAGTGGGTGCGGACGACGCGCATGGCGCGTAAAGGTCGCGAGGAAGGGCACCTCGCGGGTTCGCCTCAACCCGATCCCTCCCTCTTCCGCCAGGAGGCGGAGGCGGATCTCTACGCCCGGTGGCAGGACCTGCGGGAAGGTTGGGAGTCCCGGGGCTGGGAAGACCGCCTTGCGCGCCTCCGCGGCCTCGCCGAAGCCATCGACCGGTTCTTCGCGGACGTCCTCGTCATGGACCCCGACGCCGCCCTCCGCCGCAACCGCCTCGCCCTCGTGGCCGGCGTGGCCGACCTCATTCGCCGCTTCGCCGACCCCGAGCGCCTCGTCGTCGGCGGGTGAGCTTGTTGGCCGGCCTAGCGCCGGGGAGGTAAAAACAGCGGTTTTGTCCGCCCACGAAATCGAGGCGTGCGGGGAACCCTTCCGGCGGAGGCGCCAGCCTCCGCCGGTCGCCTTTTTCCCTTGACAACCACCGGAGGGCGGGGCATAATAGTGGGCGTTCGGTTCATTCGTTTAGTTAACGAACGATATGTCCGCGAGGGGAGGGGGAGGTGGTGGACAGGCGGAGGCAAGAGCACCTGGCAGAGTTCTACCACCTGCTCCGCAAAGTCGGGCACCGGGTCAAGCAGGAAGTGGCCCGCGAAGTCCAGGAGGTATCGTTTGCCGAGCTAGCCCTTCTCCGGTACGTGCTGGAGCACGGGCCGGTTTCCGTGGGGAGTCTGGCTCAGGGGTTTTCCGTGAGCAAGAGTTTCGTCACGGCTACGGCGGAAGGGCTCGTGCGTAGGGGGTACGTAGAAAAGGAGGTCGATCCGGGCGACCGCCGCGTCGTCCGCCTTCGGGCGACGCCGGAAGGGGAGAGCTTCTACCGGGACACCGAACGGCGGATTGCCGCGCGCTTCGCGGAGATTTTGGAAAAGATGGGAGAGGACCTCCTCGAAAACTGCGTCCGCGGTCTCAGGGTTCTCGACGAAGCCCTGGGGCCGGGCACTTCGGACGCGGAGCGCGGGTTTTGAACCGTGGATCCGAAGAAGGGAAGGATTTCCGTGCACACGATGAACCTGTAAACCTCGTGTGGGCCCGGGGACTCTGAGCTCTCTCTGAGGATTTCCATGCACGCATTGAACCTGCAAGGGAGGGTGTACGATGTCGAAGTCGGGGGCGAAAGTGGCGTGGACGGTGGCGGTCCTTCTCACGCTTGCGGCGGCGGTGATCGGGGCGTACTACGGGATCCACCTGTACCAGGAGCGGAGTACCTACGTCCAGGTGAACGACGCCAAGGTGGACGGGGCGAAGATCGCGATTTCCGCGCCGCAAAACGGGAAACTCGTCGAGTTCACGGCAGAGGTGGGGAAGGCCTACAAGGCAGGCGACGTGCTCGGGTACGTGTGTGTTCCCCAACCGGTCGTCGGGACGGGAACGGCCGGAACTCCAGGTGCGGCCCAGTCTGGCGTGCCGGAGGCCGGAGGGGCACAGACCCCCGCGGGTACGGCTTCCGGCGGGGCGCAATCCGGCGCTCCTCAGGCTTCGGAGCAGGCTGCGGGCGAGGCTTTGTGCGTGCGCGTCCCCGTAACGATGCCCCAAGACGGAACGATCGTCCTACGCTCCCAAGAAGAGGGATCGCTCGTGGGAGCCGGGACGCCTCTCGCCTACGCCTTTAACCTCTCGAAGCTCTACGTGCGCGCCCTCGTATCCGAGGCGGATTACCCCGACGTGGCGGTAGGGAGCGACGTCGACGTCTGGCTCACGGCATACCCCGGCACGAAGCTCCAGGGGAAGGTCGTGGAGAAGGGCCTGTACACGGAAGGAATGTTTTCCCTCCTTCCCGTGCTTCCCGGGACCGGCGAGACGTCGGAAAAGCTTCCCGTACGGATCGAGCTCACTTCGGTGCCCCAGGACGTGCAGCTCGTCCCCGGGCTTTCGGCGACGGTGAAGATCGCGCGCAGCCGCTGAGGATCGACCGCGGGGGCCTTGCGCGTGCAAACGGTCGGCGGCGGGTGCTCGTCTCTCGCTTCGGATCCGCGTCGGGAACGGGAAGGGAGGGGTTGGCGTGACAGCGATGCAGGAGGCCTTTGAGCGCCCGCGGGATCTTCCGGCTTCTCCGATGAAGATCATGTTCGTGTTCCTCCTCGGGGCGTTTTTCGAGTTTCTCAATCAGACGCTCCTGAACATCGCTCTTCCCCACATCATGCAGGACTTCGACATCTCCGCTTCGACTGCCCAGTGGCTCGTGACCTCCTACCTCCTCGTAAACGGCGTCCTCGTGCCGATCAGCGCCTTTCTCATGCACACGTACTCGACGCGCACGCTCTTCCTCACGGCGATGGGGGCCTACTTCCTCGGCTCCCTCGTCGCCGGATTTTCCCCGACCTTCCACGTGCTCCTCGCGGGACGCATCCTTCAGGCGGTGGGCGCCGGCCTCATGATGCCCCTCATGATGGCCGTCTTTCTCACGATCTTCCCGCCCGAGCAGCGCGGGAAGGCGATGGGCGTCATGGGTCTCGCCCTCATCCTCGCCCCTGCCCTGGGGCCCACGCTCTCCGGCTGGATCGTCGAGTACGCCCACTGGCGGATGCTCTTTTTCCTCTTTCTGCCCTTCATCCTCGTCGACATCTTTCTTGCGGCGCTGTGGCTCGGCCCCATCATCCCCGTCACGCGCCCCAAGTGGGATCCGCTCGGCGCGTTTTTCGCCATCGTGGGGTTCGGCTCCCTTCTCTACGGGACGAGCGAGGCGGGCACAAAGGGGTGGGGAGATGCGGAGGTCCTCGCCACCATCGTCCTCGGGGGAATCTTCGTGGGGTTCTTCGTCCTCCGTTCCCTCACGCAGGACACCCCGCTTCTCGAGTTCCGCGTCTTCCGCTATCCCGTGTTCACCCTCGGGCTTCTCATCGGCTCGTTGGCCACCTTTGCCATGTATTCGGCAATGGTGCTCTTGCCCATCTACCTCCAGACGATCCGCGGTTTCACGCCCCTGGAAGCGGGGCTCCTCCTCCTTCCGGGTTCGCTCGTCATGGGGCTCCTTTCTCCCGTCGCCGGAGCACTCTTCGATCGCTTTGGACCGCGCCCCCTCGCCTTCTTCGGGTTTCTCATCACCCTCGTCACGACGTACGCCTTTTCCCACCTCACCTTGGAGACGACGTACGAAGAGCTCATCTGGCTTTACACCCTCCGGGGGATCGGATTGGGGTTTTACATGATGCCGCTCATGGCCGTGGGGATGAACTACCTCCCGCAGTCCCTCCAGAGCCACGGTACGGCGATGCAAAACACGATCCGCATGGTCGCGGGTTCCGTAGGGACGTCCTTTCTTGTCACGGTGATGTCCCAGGCGACCAATACCCATCTCGGCACCTCCGTAGACGCGTTTTCCGGTCCCGCGCGTTCGGAAATCTTCGCCCAGGTCGTCCACGGGATGGCGAACTTGGGGGTGCCCGTACCGCTCGCGCAAAACGTGCTGGGTCTTCAGGTCCTCGGCACGGTGCAAAAGGCGGCCTTCGTCGCCGGAATCAACGACGCCTTTCGCATTTCCTTTTGGATCCTCTTCGTGCCGCTCTTCCTCACGTTCTTCCTCCCGCGCCGCGCGCGCCCGGAGGTTCCGCCCGCGGAGCTTTCCCCGTGATTTTGCCCAGTACGCCGAGTTTGCTCGAGGAAGCCCCCTGGGCCGGGAGACAATTCTCTGTTTATTTCTGCAGGGGCCGCCACGAAAGAAGTCCACCGGCCACGAAAGAAGGCCACCGGAAAGACAGCTCAAGAAGGGTCAACCCGAGCTCGGGTCCACAAGGCCCGAGCTTTCTCGTTTTGGCGGGAGCGAAGGGAATTTCGGGCTCACGTTTATCGAGCGTACGGCAGAGTCGAATACCTAGATCTCGTTTACGAAATATTTACTTGATTTTTACCTCCCCTCAACATGTATTCGATAAGATCTCTCCTAGCCGGAATATGCGAATACGTCCGGGAGGTGGGGGAGGTGTCGAAGCGGTCAGCTTCTCTTGTGCGAAAGCGGTTGGGTATTGTCCTGCTTGCGCTCGTCTTCCTCCTCGAGGGACTGGGCATTCCTTTAAACGCCCACGCCTGGTCGGACGAAGCCGTAGTAGAGGTTCTCGCCGACGAAGTTGTCGCGCCCGGTATTGCCTATCGCGAAATCCGTGTTCAAGACGGCGAAACGAAGAACGTCTTGCACGCCCTGTACGCCGACGTGCAGCGCTCGGACGTGCGGATCATCACGGCCCACGCCAAGGACAAGGTGCGGTACAACGAGACGCTCTCGCGACAGATCCAGCGGGAGATCTTCAAAGGAGAGCACGTCGTCGGGGGGATCAACGGCGACGGGTTTTACATCGGCGGGGCCCTCTACAGCCTGGGGCCGCAGGTGAAGGACGGTGCCATCGTCACGGGGTACTTCGCGCCGACGTGGATGTTTTTCGGCGTCGAAGAAGACGGCCGCCCCTTCATCAGCCGACAGGTGCGTTTCTGGGGCCGGATGGAGGTGCGTCCGGCATCCGAAGGCCAGGCGACGGCAGCACGAGAGCCTTTCGGTCTCGACGTCGACGGCGTAAACCGCGACGTCGATGCCTACTCCAACGCCCTTCTCGTACTCACGAACCAGTACAACGAACTCGAAACCGTCCAAACCTCCCAATCCGACGCGGTACTCGTCTTGGTAGAAGGCGCCGGAGACAGGGCGCAGCTCGGTGCGGCGCTCGAAGGTCGCGTCCGCGAGGTGCGTTCGGGCTCCGGAACGAAGTCCCTGACGTTCACGAACGGGCAGCTCGTCCTCGCCGCGCGGGGAGAAAAGGCGACGCTACTCGCCTCGCTCGCGCCGGGGGACGCGGTGCGCCTCACCTTCGGCGTACGTGACGAAGCGGCAGGCCGCGAACGCCACCTGCGCGAAGGAATTGCCGGCTACTTTACGATGCTCGTGGAGGACGGACAGGTCTCCTCCATGGTCTACGAAACCGGCGGACACACGCACCCGCGCCGGCCGCGGACGGGAATCGGCCTCACCGCCGACGGCAAGGTGATCGCCCTCACCGTAGACGGCGATGCTCCTTCGTACGGGATCAGCGACGGGATGAACCTGGAGGAATTCGCAAAGGCGATGCAGCGCCTCGGGGCGGTGGTGGCGGTCAACCTCGACGGCGGTGGGTCGACGACGATGGCCGCCCGCCGCTTCGGCTCTTCCGAAGTCACGGTGGTCAACCGCCCGGGCGACGGCTCCGAGAGGGCCAACGCCAACAGCATCCTCTTCGTCACGCTGGCAGAGCGCGCGCCGGACGTCGGCCGCGTGGTCCTCGATCCGAAGGAGGTCGTCCTCTACACCGGTTCCGAGCAGAGGTTTGACGTGAAGGTCGCGGACGCCGTAGGACACCCTCTGCGTCCCGACCTCTTTCGCGTGCAGTGGCGCACGGAAGGTGACGTCGGCAGGGTCGACGAAGCCGGCGTCTTTCACGCCGGCGCGCGGCCGGGGGAGGGAGAGGTCGTCGCCCGGATCGAAGGCGCGGAAGGACGGGCCCGGGTGAGGGTCGTGGATCGGGTGGCCGAGCTCCGCATCCGCGAACAGGGACCTATTGCCGTAGAAAACGGCGCGCGCAAGACCTTTCACCTCGAGGCGTTTGACGACGCCGGCCGTCCCGTAGTCATCGGAAATGCGGCGGCCGCGTGGCGCGTGGAAGGGGAGATCGGAAGCGTCGACGGCGAGGGCGTCTTCACGGCTCGGACGGACGGGGAACGCCGCGGCCGCGTGGTCGCCCGCGTGGGCGAGCGGGAAGCGGCGGTCGAAGTCGTCGTCGGACGGAAGCGCATGGTCTTTGAGGACTTCGAGCACGGCGACAACTCCCGCTGGGCGGTTTCCGGGTTCGTCGGCGGCGTGGGCGAGATCTCCGAGGAACAGGCGAAGGGCGGAAGCCGCAGCATGAAGATCACCTACGACTACTCGCGCTGGACGCGGGTATACAACGGCACGATCAACCTCGTCCCGCAAGGCGAGTGGCGGCACGCGGAGGCGTACACGACGCACATCCGCCCCAAGAAGTTCGCCCTCTGGGTGTACGGCGACGGGAAAGCGCCGTGGCTCAGGGTGCGTCTCAAAGACGGTCTCGGGCAAATTCGCACGTACGACCTGGCTTCGCGGATCGACTGGACCGGGTGGAAGTACGTGGATGTGGCCATCCCCGAGGACGTACCCTTGCCGATCACCTTCGACTACATCTACATGGTGGAGACGAACAAAAACGCCCCCAACGTGCGGAGTACCGTCTACTTCGACGACCTCCAGTTCGTCTACGCCGAGGACGACGAAGAGTGCGTGAAGCCACCAAGCGTCACGTCGTTTTCTCCAAGCGCGGGTACGCTGTACACGGGCGAAGTGACCTTTGAGGTGCGGATCGCCGGCGCCTGCGCGCCCGTGGACAAGGAAAGCATCGTCTTTCGGCTCGACGGGCGGGATCTTCCGTTTGAAGTCGTAGAAGAACGCGGGTTCGCGGTCGCCGTACGGGCGAGCGCCGCGGGACTCGCCGAGGGGAGGCACACGGTATACCTCTCCGCCCGGGATACGGCGGGGAACGCGATGAACCCCGCCTACGAAAAGGTCTTCGCCGTGGACCTCTCGCCGGACGTCGACCCGCCCGAGATCTCCCAGCTCCTACCCGTGGACGGGAGTGTCGTGCGCACCCCGACGCCGCGCCTTTCGGCTCGGGTCGTGCAGCGGAAGAGCGGGGTGGACCGGGAGGGCATCGCCTTCATCCTCGACGGCGTGCGGTACGCCCCCACGTCCTACGACGAAGCTTCGGGTATCGCCTACCTCATCCCGCCGGAGCCCCTGGCCGACGGGGAACACACGCTGCGCGTGTCCGCGCGGAGCCGAAACGGCCTCGAGGTTCCGGAAGACCGGGTTCCCGAGGTGCGCTTTACGGTGCAGGCGGTCCCGCAGCCCCGGGATCCTCGCCACTACACGATTTCCCTCTGGTCCGACACGCACGCCACGGGGTTCGGGCCGTACTTCGCCCACCTCATCAACCGCGACGAGTCCGAACTGGTGATCCAAAACGGAGACCTCGTGGACCTGGATACGCCTGCCCAGTGGGCGATCGGCGATGCGCACGCGGCCATGATCCAGAAGCCGCAGATCTTTAGCCCCGGCAACCACGAGGCGATGAACACGGGGAGCCTCACGAACTACTACCGCCGCTTCGGTCCCGCCATCTACACCCTCCGCTACGGGAACGCCCTCCTCATCTCCCTGAATACGGCCTTCGGCCAGAGCATCACCGCCTCCGATCCGACGCAGTTCGACTACCTGGAGCGCGTGCTGCAGGGAGAAGCTACGGCGGACGACGTGGAGCAGGTGATCCTCTTTACCCATAACCCGACGTGGGACACCTTCGGCACGAAACACGAGATGCTCTACGCCGACGCCGTGCATCTGGAAAAGATCCTGGGAGAGTTCAAGCGCGCCCACCCGGAAAAGGCGGTTACCGCCGTGTTCGGCCACCTCCACGCCGCCCAAACGTGGGAAAAGGACGGCGTGCGCTACATCATCAACGGAGACGGAGCGCTGAAGCGCTACGTATGGCCCGAGTGGGGCGGCATTCTTGCATACACGAAGCTCCACATCTCGGGGAACGACTTCGACTTCGCCTTCGTCCCCCTCGTGAGGCGGATCTCCGTCGTCGACGAAGCCCTCCTCCGGGGTGAGATGAAGATCCCGGCGGGGGCGGAGCGCCGCCTCCGGCTGTACGGGGACTTCTCCCTCCTCACCTCGAACTACATCCTCCCCCTCAACGTCCCCAACGCCGTGAACCCCTTTGAGTCGCACGTCGAGGTGCGCTGGTCCTCGTCCGATCCGGAAGTCGCCGAGGTCGACGCCTCCGGCACGCTGCGGGCGAAGCGGGAGGGTACGGCGGAGATCACGGCGCGCGTGGCCAACACGAGCACGACCTTCCGCGTCCGCGTCGTCGATCCGGCTTCCGTGCGGCCGCTCCTCTTGCGAATCGCGCCGGAGACGGTGGAAGTCGGCGGGAATCCCCTCGCCTTCCAACTCACGGCGATCGACGCCCACGAAAATGCGTTCGCCGTCGACTCCCGCTGGGCGGAGTGGCGCCTCGAAGGCGACCTGGGGGCGATCCGAGACGGCGTCCTCTTCCCCGAACGACGCTGGGAGGACGTCCGCGGGCGCGTCGTCGCCACCTTCCAAGGGAAGGAGGCGGCGGCCGAGGTTACCGTCAAGGCCAAGCCGCGACCGGCGCGCATCGAAGTCCAGCCGTCGACACTCGAACTCCTCCCGGGAACCTCTCAGCCCCTCCACGTCTCCCTCTACGACGAACAGGGTAACCGCCTCCCGCTAGGGGAGTACGCGCTCTTCGCAGAAAGCTTCGATCCCCAAGTCGCGACGGTGGAGGGTGGTGTCGTAACCGCCCACCGGACGGGCAAGACACGGGTTCGCGTAGGCGTGGAAGGGCTGGAAGGCGTGGAAGCCGTCCTTCCCGTTGCGGTAACCCCGTTCGCCGGTATGCCCGAGGTGCCGCCGGTGAACCCCGTGCCGCCCGTGGTGCCCCCCACTTTGCCCAAGGTCCCGCAAGTGAACCCCGTGCCTCCTGTGGTACCTCCCACTTTGCCCAAACTGCCCGGGAGCGCAGCGCCCCCGTTCTCTCCTCTCAACCCTCTCAACCCGGCACTGCCTTCCACATCCCCACAGTCTGGCTCCTTTCCCTCTAGTTCCCCCGGGAGAAATCCGGAAAGTAACTGGCCGTTTGCGTCACATCCCTTCGTTTGGGAGGGGAGCCGCACGTCCTCCGCTGAAGGTTCCCCCGAGCCCATCGGCTGCATTCCCCGGAGTTTTTTGCGAACCCCATGAACTTCTTCCGCCTGAGGTGAAGGGAGAGATCGCTTTGCGCAATACGCTTTCGCCCGCTTTCCTGCGGGTGGCGCGATCCCTTGCGGCCACCCGCCTTTTTTTTTTCGTCTCTTTCGCGTCAGAAACTTGCCGGTCTTAGTTTTCATCGCAGCAAGTCTGGTTTCGGGCACGCCCGTGGCCCTTGCCGCGCCTGCCCAGCCCGCACAGCCTGCGCAACCGAAAGCCCCCGCACCCGTTCGCGCCGTCGTATCCGCAGCGTCGGAACTTCGGGAAGTCGCCCAAAGGAAGTCCTCACGTTCCTCAAACGATTTGCTCGTGTTCAAAACAAAACTGTGCCTTCCCAAACCGATTAGGTAACTCTGCCGAAAAAGCATCCAGCCCGCCCAAACGGAATTTCGGGAAAACCAGGTTTTTGCGTGTCCGTCGGGTTACGACTGCAGGATATCCTGTACACGAGAAGCACCTCGCGCCTTGCATTCGTGCCACGAAAGGGATAGACTTGGAGGTGGAAGGAATGAGAACTTTTTGTGACGGGAGGGATGTGTCGTGCACATCCCCGACGGGATCCTTTCGCCTCCGGTACTCCTCGGCGCGGGAGCGCTTTCTTTAGGTGTACTCGCCGTTGCGGCGCGCAAGGTGGGGCGGGAGCTCGACGCCGAACGCCTCCCGGCGATGGGGGCGACGGCGGCCTTCATCTTCGCGGCGCAGATGGTGAACTTTCCGCTCCTCGGAGCGGCGACTTCCGGCCACCTCTTGGGTGGCGCCTTTGCGGCGATCGTCTTTGGCTTTTGGCCTGCGACGCTCATCATGTCCACGGTGCTCGTCCTTCAGGCGCTGCTCTTTCAGGACGGGGGGATCACCGCCCTCGGGATGAACATTCTCGACTTGGCGATCGTGGCCCCGCTCGTCGGCCGGCTCGTGTACGACGCCCTGGGGCGGATTTCCGTCCCGATCAAGGGATTCGCGGCTGGGTGGACGAGTGCCGTGGCGGCGGCGGCGACCGCAGCACTGGGTCTGGGGCTTTCGGGCGTCGTCTCCTACGCCCTCGCCTTTCAGGCGCTCCTCTACTGGCACGCCCTCATCGGCATCGGGGAGGGTTTGATCACGGCGGTCCTCCTTCCCTTCGCCTTTCGCACGCACTTCGGCGCGACGGGGTACGCGGGGGGGATGCGGCCGTGAAGCGGTGGGTGTGGTGGCTCGTCTTCGCCCTCGTCGTCGGCGGCCTTTTGTCCCTCGTCTCTTCCAACTACCCCGACGGATTTGAGACCGCCGGGGAACAGCTCGGGTACATGGAGCGGGCGCGCGAGCTCTTTCGCGCTCCCTTTGCGGAGTACCAGATCCCCGGCCTCCCCGAAGGGGCATCCACGGCCGCGGCGGGGGTGTTGGGCGTCCTCCTCGCGTTCGGCCTCTTTGTCGGCGTGGGCCGGGTCCTCACCCCGCGTTCGGGCTCGGATGCGGGCGAGCGCTTCGCCTCGGGCGGGAGGAGCTCCGAGGAACCGTGATCCGGGAAGGCCGAGGCGTCCTCCGCCATCCTCCGTACCGCGTCGCCTTGGTCCTTTTCGCCGCCTTTCTCGGGGTGAGCGTCCGCACCCCCGTCGCGGGGGCCGCGTTGGACGTCGGCGCGGCCTTTCTTCTTTTCGCGGAGGTGGGACGAAGGGGTATCCTGCAAAGCGCGCGCCGCCTCGCGGTAGTCTTGCCTTGGATCCTTTTTTTCTTTGCCTTTTTCCCGCTTCTCGCCGCCACGCCCGCGGCCGGGCTGGCGCAGGCGGCGCTGTACGGGACGCGCCTCGCCTTTGTCGCGCTCCTTCTCGCGTGGTTTTTCGCCCGAACGTCCCTCGACGAGCTCTTTCGCGTATTGTCCTCGTGGCGCGTCCCGGACGTCTTCGTCCTCCTCCTCGCCTACACCGTGCGCTACGGGGAACATCTGGCGGAGGAAGCGGCGCGCATGCGCCTCGCCCTTCGCGCTCGGGGGTTCCGCGAAGGGCGGTTCTTTACCGTACGCGCCACCCGTACCCTCGCCCGCCTTCTCGGCGCCCTCTACTGGCGTACGGAGGCGCGCAGTCGGAGGACGGCGTTGGCCCTTCGGGCCCGGGGGTTTTCCGGTCGCTTTCTCGGGCGCCCCTTTCCTCCTCCACGTCCCGGAGAAGCTTTGCGCCTCGTCTTCTTCGTCGCTCTGGTGCTTGCGGTCGTTTTGTGGGATTACGCAGGTTCTTCCGTCCTTGCGCTTTGGCGGCGTTGATCGATGATTTCGGAGGACGATCTTTGCGCGACTACCTTGTTAGGGTAAGGAAGTTTTTTCGGTCGAGAGCGCTTTGGAGGTAGAGAAGGTAAGTCACCCGTCCTGGAAAGGGAGGCAATCGATGTCCTTCGTGGAGCACCCGGTTTCGGCTTCCGAAGAACTCTTTCGCGTAGAGGGCGTGCGCTTTCGTTACCGCGAAGGCGCACCTTGGGCTCTTCGCGGTGTGGACTTCGTTCTCCGGCGACGACGGCGCATCGCCTTCGTCGGAGCCAACGGCTCGGGCAAGACGACGACATTTTTCGTCCTCCGTGGCCTTTTTTCGCCGGAAGAGGGGCGCGTCGCGTTTCGGGGCACGGAAGTCTACCCCGCACCTGAGCTCCCGGCGCAGGAGCGGGAGAAGCTCCTCCGAAGCATTGGGATTCTCTTTCAAGACCCCGACGACATGCTCGTCTCCCTCACGGTGCTCGAGGACGTAGCCTTTACGCCCCTGCACCAAGGCCTTCCCTGGGAGGAGGCGGAACAAAAGGCCCGATCTGCTCTGGCGCGGCTGGGCATCGAATTTCTCGCCGACCGCGCGCCGCGGGAACTCTCTTTCGGTCAAAAGAAGCTCGTCGCCCTTGCGGGCCTCCTCGCCGCCGAGCCCGAAGTCCTCCTCCTCGACGAACCCATGGCCTTCCTCGACCCGCGGGGTCGATGCCTTCTCTTGGCCATCCTCGAGGAGCTCTATGCCTCCGGCGTAGACCTCGTCGTCGCCACGCACGACATGCGCTTCGTCGCCCGGTGGGCGGAAGACGTGGTGGTGCTTTCTGAGGGCGAGGTTCTCTTCCAAGGCGCGCCTTCTGAACTTTTTCGCCGCAGCGACGTCCTCGACGCTGCTGGCCTGGAGGATCCCGGTATCTGATGGCGATGGGGTGCAACGGTGATCGCCCCGAAAAACTTGTTGCGCGTCACCTAAGCAAGGGGTGTGTTGGCTGCCACTCAAGTTTTTCGGAGAGTGCCGCGTGTAGAGATGGGGTCTTTAGCAGAGGGTGAACTCGTCGACGAGGGGTGGACTCGTCGACGAGCATCCCCGTATAGGACTAGGAAGGGATAGGAAAGACTGGGGGAATTTAGAAAGAAGACTTGTCCTCGGTTGAAGGTTTTGATACCTTTGACCGAGGAGGTGTTGCTTATGACCAATCCGCAAAGTCCAAACGACTCTCCGTCTCTATTCACCCGTCTTAAGATTTATCTTCAAAAAACCCCCAAATTAGCCGTCGCCATTGCCATCTTTACCGTAATCGCCATTTTAGGGACTGTCGGAACTTTTCTACTCAACCACTCCAAATCCCTCTCCTCCGCCCCTGCCACCCCCGCAGAAGCCACTCCAGAAGGACTTCAAACTTCCTCCAACAAACACGAAACCTCCGCCGCCGAAAACTGTTGCCTCGCCGTAAAGCTTCCCGTTCCCGAAGGGTGGGAAGTGCCCGAACATCTCAAGTCTAAGGCTCCCCAGGCGGTGCCTCCCGTAGAGGGAGCTTCTACGCCCTTTGTCAAGGAATACTGGCTGAACTTGCTTACGGACGAGGCGTTGGAGATTTTGAACAAGCTTCCGAAGACGCGGGAGGAAGAGGAGAAAATTATCAACCGCGTTCTTCTTACGGGAGATGCGACACAGGAAGAAAAGGATATTTACAACCTGTTTGACGATTATCCGCATCCGGTGTATATCTGGATGAAGAATTTGCAGAGAACCGAAGAAGAACTCCAAAAGCAGCAGGAAGAATTTCTCTCCCTCTTCGAGCGGGCAAAGCAAGGAGATCCGGAAGCCATCGGGCGGCTCGGTCGTTTCAAGCCCGAAGATCCGGAGTATCAAAAGCCTCACCCCGAGGGATTTCCGAAGTCCCTCCTGGATGCGTGGAAGGAGCGCCTCTCCCGCTACTCGGTTACATTTTTGGGGTTCTACGCATACCCCCGAGAGGTGCCGGAGTCTACGGCAGAGCTTCTGATGTTGGAATACGACCACCTCTTCAACTCGGATGTGAATGATCTCATGCAGGCGATGGACAAATACTACAAGGAGCCCAAAGTTTCTCTGGACGAGATCGATGCGAAGGATCTCGAAACTCTTGTTTCCGAAGAATTGTCTGAAAAGAAGTTCTTGTACGCCGACGAATGGGTTAAGCGCGAGCCGTGGCATATTCTCGGTTTTTTCTCCGCCCCTTCGTACATTTCAGCGGGAGAAGATAGCCGTCCTGACTTCATCCTCGTCGACTACTCCTTCGACGAGAACGGCAAGCTCAACTCCTTCACCTTCCGCCCGATCGGGACGCGCGCCCTCTACCGCATCGACATCGAAAATCCCGTAGGAAGCGTCGTAAAATCTTTCGAATGGCGCGGGCCCAAGGATCTCGCGAAGGATACGATTTCGTTCGAATTCGCGGACAAAGATCACGAAGACCTCCTCCGCACGCTCGTACAGTACAGAATCCCCGTGGGAATTGATTTGATCCCGTTTGGGGAGTATTTCAACGGACAAGTGTTCGTTCTCGAACAAGACCCGAGCAAGATGGTGTTCTTCTTCGACTACAAAGCCTACGCTCCCGACAACATCCTTGTCACCGCCCGCGGGGGAGATTTCGAGTTCGTAACGGGATGGTACCCTCTCGCAAATTCCGATACGCCGTACCCGACCCTTCCGGAAGTCTTCCTCGGAGTACACGAACTCGACAAGTACCATCCGGAGTTGCGGGGTCAGTTGCAGACGCCCCTCTTCTGGAAGAAGCACCCGACCGTTCAAGACCGCAAGCAGTGGGGATGGGGGGCTCTTGGCATCGGCGAATTACACTAAACGAATTTCCCGGGCACTCGCGCCCGGGGTTTTTTTATTTTGGAAAGGGTTTGTCGTTTGATTGTGTATTGTAGATAGTATATAATATAAAGAAAAAGTTTCCGAAGCTTCTCCCAAGAGGACGACCGCCGGCTTGTTCGCGGGAGCTTTGCGGTTTTGCGCGCCCCTTGCGCACGCTTTCCACTTCGATGTACAATTTAAAAAATCGCATTTGGGTGCGCCTTGGTTTCGACGGGGGTCTCGAAGCGGTCGTAGCGAGCCGAGGGGTTGCGTCCTCGCAAAAACGCAAAACTCAAGAAGTGCGAACGAACGCGAACTTGCCCTGGCTGCCTAATTAGCGCGGTCAGCCTCTGTGTCGCCCGTGTCCGCAGGGCGGCATAGGGGACATCTGAGCGGGCTTGGCCTCTTTCTTCGCCCTCCGGGGAGGGGCGACACAAAGGAGGGCTGGCGTTTGGGGATCTCGTCCGGGGGAGACCCGAGCGCGAGACGAAAACCCGGACTGCGCTCGGAGAAGCGGCCGTGGTGAGGCTTTCGGACGGGGGTTCGAGTTCCCCCGCCTCTACCTTCCACCAATTAAAAAATGATACTCAAAGGGGAGTTTTTCTCATATCCGTTAAGTCTCCACCTGCAACAAAACAAGAAGTTATTTTTTTAAGAAACACAATTTTTTCTCTTATTTAACATTCCTACGTTCAATTTAATTCATCTCAATTTCGCTGATATTCAAGGAATATTGTACATGTGCTTAATAGTCGTATCGATATAAAAACTGTAATTACCGATAGAGTATACGCTTTTATCCGAAGTGCACTTTTTTATCGATCTGATATTCAACGAAAAAGCAAAAGAGTTTTTTAAATCTGAAGCCAAGAAAATGCCCATAAAACTTAGCGACGTTCCTGCAAAAAAGAACATATCGTGTCGATAAATTTTGATTATTGTAAAAACAAAATTTTTTTACGTATTCTTGAAAAATTGACGATAATACGGATATTTATTTTTAAAAAACAAAAAAATATTTTATATCAATAAAATGGACATATATTACTCGATTTCAAAATTTAATTAAATACTATTTTGAACGAACGAAAAAATCGTAAAAAGTGTCCCGATGTTTTTTTGATACAAAGAAAATGTGTGGAAATGCCGGCTTATATTTTATTTTATATGATTAGTACCGAGTACTATTCAAATTTATTTTTGTAATGTTTTAATGTAGAATCCCTATTCAATCTCGTTTTCGCCGTCGCGCTTGTGGCATATATTGTTTATCGAAACGGGACTTGATTTTATGATATAATGATTCTAGAACAACAAAAAGGAGGTTTTTCCATGCGCAAGTTTTTCCTCGCCCTTCTTGCCCTGCTTGTGGTTTTCGGCATGGTTGTGGGTGGGTGTGCGAAGTCCGAACCCGCCTCTTCGGCATCCGATTCTTCGCCTTCTCCTACCGGAGAATCTCCGAAAGAGGAAACAAAGGCCCCTCCTTATACTCCTGCGGAATGGTTGGATAAGTTAAACGAAGTCTATGCGAAGACAGAAAACGAGCTAAAAGATGTGGAAAAGTATCTTGACGATAACCTCGTCAAGTGTAGAAATGAACACAAACAATTCGACGAAAAGGGAGACAGTACATCTCTTTGCCAGGCTGTCAAAGAGGGTACGAACAGGTTCGTTTCCATCTACGACGAGCGTATTACAGCAATTGAAGATTTGAAGAATCGAATCCCCAATGAAGTTCAGGGAGTGGATAGGGAGAATTTGACCCGAGCGTTGGATGAACTCCTAGACCTTACGAAAAAGTCTAAAGAAGGATATGCTTCCTATAACTGGCTCGGGCTTTCCAGTCCCGAAAGCCCTCGTTCGGAGGCGTACGACAAGCAGAAAGCTTATGAGAACAACCACAGGGCTGTAAAGGCCATCTATGACGAGTATGTGTACATCCGCGATAGTTTCCGTCCCCTCGTAAACGACATTTTCAAAACTCTTGTCGAAGGTAAGGAGTTTACGCACACTCCTTACCGCGGGGAGAAATATTATGGGGAGCTTGAAGCACTTCTCAACGAGAAACCTGAATAACATTCGGCGGGGGGCGTACCCCCGCCTTAGCTTCGTTTTGTTTTCAAAATTCAAAAATTTACCGGCCGCGATGGGGGGCTCAAGAACGATGTAGTAACATCTGTGGTCATGGTGACTCCGATCGTGCCCGCCCTTCAAGACCTTGCACGGCGCGGGCGCCTGCGGTAGGATATGAATATGTCATGCTAGTTTCTCATTTAGCGTGTCACATTGGCTCCTCCCCGAACGGTCCGCCGGGGCAGGAAAGAAAGGCAGGTGATCTCGATCGAACTTACGCCGCGGCAGCGGGAGATCTTGCGCATCGTGAAGGAGCAGGGCCCCATCACCGGGGAGAAGATCGCCGAACTCCTCGGCCTTACGCGGGCGACGCTCCGGCCAGACCTCGCCATCCTCACGATGGCGGGGTACTTGGAGGCGCGCCCTCGGGTGGGGTACTTCTACGCGGGGCGCGGGGAAAACCGCATCCTTTTGGAGCGTATTCGGAGTTTCAAGGTCAAGGATTTCCACGCTCCTCCCATCGTGATCTTCGAGAGCGAGAGCGTCTACGAGGCCATCGTCCGCCTCTTCCTGGAGGACGTGGGGACGCTGTACATCCTCGACAAGGACCGCCTCCTCGCCGGCGTGGTCTCGCGCAAGGACCTCCTTCGGGCGGCTCTGGGGAACAAGGACCTCACGAAGATCCCCGTGGGCGTGATCATGACGCGCATGCCGCACATCTACACGACGACCCCGGAGGAAAGCATCTACGACGCGGCCAAGAAGCTCATCGTGCACGAGGTGGATTCCCTGCCCGTCGTCGTGCCGCGTAGCGGATGGGTCGGCGGATGGGAGGTCGTGGGGCGCTTCACGAAGACCACGGTCACGCGGGCGTTTCTCGCCCTTGTGGAGGAGGAGGACGTCGTGCTTCCCGGAACCAAGGAATCCGGAGAAGCACGAGAACGCGGAGAAACGACGGACCGCGAGAGGAGGGATGGACGATCGCCGAGGTGAGCGAGCGCGAAGCGGGCGGACGAACGATCTACGTCGTTTCCGATTCCCTAGGAGACACGGCGGAGTACGTCGTGCGCGCCGCGGTGAGCCAGTTCAACTACGAAGAGGTGGAGATTCGGAGGTTTTCCTTCGTCGACGATCCGAGCACGGTGGAGGAGATCGCGGCTTCCGCCCGCGAGCTGGGGGCGATGATCGTCTACACGGTCGTCGTTCCCGAGATCAGGCACGCGCTCGAAGAAGCGTGTCGGAACCGCGGCCTTCGCTGCCACGACATCCTCACGCCGCTCCTCGGGGCGATCGGCGAGATGCTCGGACAGACGCCCAAGCTCATCCCCGGCCTCGTGCACAAGCTCGACGAGTCGTACTTCCGTCGCGTGGAAGCCATCGAATTTGCGGTGAAGTACGACGACGGCAAGGATCCCCGCGGCCTCTACAAGGCGGACATCGTCCTCGTCGGCGTGTCCCGCACGTCCAAGACGCCTCTGTCCATGTACCTCGCCCACCGCCTGTACAAGGTGGCCAACGTTCCCCTCGTGCCCGAGGTTCCCGTGCCGGAAGAGCTCTTTCAAATCCCGGCGAGCAAGGTGGTCGGACTCACCCTCCAGCCCGAGACGCTCCACAAGATCCGCACGGCACGCCTCAAGGCCCTGGGGCTACCTCCGGACGCCTCCTATGCTCGAATGGAGCGGATTCTCGAGGAACTCAACTTCGCGCACGAGGTCTTCCGCCGGATCGGGTGTCCGGTGATCGACGTGACGAACAAGGCCGTCGAGGAGACGGCGGCGATCATCCTCGAACTCATCAAAGGAGGGCGAATCCGTCCATGAGCGAGGCAAACGTACGCGCGACCAAGAAGTGGGTGTACGCCTTTGAGGAAGGGCATCAGGGCATGCGCGACCTCTTGGGAGGCAAGGGGGCCAACCTGGCGGAGATGACGCGCATCGGCCTCCCCGTTCCTCCGGGCTTCACGATCACGACGGAGGCGTGCACCGCCTTTTACGAAAACGGCCGCAAGATCCCCGACGAAGTCTGGGCTCAGACAAAGGAAGCGTTGCGGGCGCTCGAGCAAAAACTCGGGAAGCGCTTCGGCGACCCGGAAAACCCGCTCCTCGTCTCCGTCCGTTCCGGAGCCCCCGTCTCCATGCCGGGGATGATGGACACGATTCTCAACCTCGGCCTCAACGACGAGACCGTGGAAGGGCTCGCGCGGCTCACGGGCGACCGCCGGTTCGCCTTTGACGCCTACCGCCGCTTCATCCAGATGTACGGAGACGTCGTCCTCGGGATCCCGCACGCTCGCTTCGAAGAGATCATCGAAGAGATTCGCGCCAAGGAAGGCGTCGCGAGCGACCCCGAAGTCTCCGCCGCGGGTTGGGAAGAAGTCGTCCGCCGCTACAAGGAGCTCGTCCTCAAGGCCACCGGTTCTCCGTTCCCCCAAGATCCCTACGAACAACTCTACGGTGCCGTGCGCGCGGTGTTCGATTCCTGGAACAACCATCGGGCGATCGTCTATCGGAAGCTCCACAAGATCCCCGACACCCTCGGGACGGCCGTAAACGTACAGGCGATGGTCTTCGGAAACATGGGAGACGATTCGGGCACGGGTGTCGCCTTTTCCCGCAACCCCTCCACGGGAGAAAAGGTCCTCTACGGGGAATTCCTCACGAACGCTCAGGGGGAGGACGTCGTCGCGGGGATCCGCACGCCGGAGCCGATCGAGCGACTCAAGGAACGTCTTCCCGGCGTCTACGAGGAGTTCACCCGCACCGTCGAGCTTCTGGAGCGGCACTACAAGGACATGCAGGACATCGAGTTCACCGTAGAACGCGGCAAGCTCTACTTCCTTCAGACGCGCACCGGGAAGCGCACGCCGCAGGCGGCCGTCCGCATCGCCGTGGAGATGGTCGAAGAGGGACTCATCGACAAGGAGACGGCTCTCCTCCGTGTCGATCCGGAGGTCGTCGTCAAGCTCCTTCACCGCCGGATCGACGAAAACGCCAAGCTCACGCCGATCGTCAAAGGCCTGCCGGCTTCTCCGGGAGCGGGGAGCGGGCGTGTCGTCTTCGACGCCGACGAGGCGGAGGCCTGGGCGAAGGAAGGGGAGAAGGTGATCCTCGTCCGGGCGGAGACGACCCCCGACGACATCCACGGGATGGCCGTGGCCCAGGGGATCCTCACGAGCCGCGGCGGGATGACGAGCCACGCCGCCGTCGTCGCCCGCGGGATGGGCAAGCCCGCCGTCGTAGGCGCCGAGGCGCTCCGGATCGACGAAGCCAAGGGCGAGGCGTACGTCGGAGACGTCGTGATCCGGAAGGGCGACGTCATCTCCCTCGACGGCGGTACGGGGTACGTCTACCTGGGAGAAGCCCCCCTCGTCGAGCCTACGCTGGGCGAACACTTCCGCACCCTCCTCGGATGGGCGGACGAGGTGCGCCGCCTCGGCGTGCGGGCCAACGCGGATACGCCCGAGGACGCGCGCCGTGCGCGGGAGTTCGGCGCGGAAGGGATCGGGCTCGCCCGTACGGAGCACATGTTCTTTGCGCCGGAGCGGATCCCCATCGTCCAGGAAATGATCCTCGCGGAGACGGAAGAAGAGCGCGCCGCCGCCCTGGAAAAGCTCCTTCCCATGCAGGAAGGGGACTTTACCGAGATCTTCCGGGCGATGGACGGGTTGCCGGTGACCGTACGCCTCCTCGACCCGCCGCTCCACGAATTCCTCCCGAACTACGAAGAGCTCCTCCTCGAAGTGGAAGAGCTCCGCCACGATCCCGCCCGCGCCGCCGAGCTTCGGGAAAAGGAGACGCTCCTCCGCAAGGTCCGCGCCCTCCGGGAGGCGAACCCGATGCTCGGCCACCGGGGAACCCGCCTGGGGATCACCCACCCGGAGATCTACGCCATGCAGGCCCGCGCCATCTTCCGCGCCGCCTTCCGCCTGAAGCGCGAAGGCTACGACCCGCGACCGGAGATCATGATCCCCCTCGTCGGCCACGTCCGCGAGCTCGAGCTCATGCGGGAGGTCGTCGAGCGCGTCTACGAGGAGGTGCGGGAGGAGTTCGGCTTCGACCTTCCCTACCTCGTGGGCACGATGATCGAAATTCCGCGGGCCTGCGTCACCGCCGACGAGATCGCCCGCGTGGCCGAGTTCTTCTCCTTCGGGACGAACGACCTCACGCAGACGACCTTCGGCTTCAGCCGCGACGACGCAGAAGGGAAGTTCCTCCAGACCTACCTCGAAAAGAAGATCCTCAAGGACAACCCCTTCATCGTCCTCGACCGAGACGGCGTCGGCGCCCTCATGCGCATCGCCGTGGAGAAAGGACGGAGCGCGCGGCCCCAACTCAAGCTCGGGATCTGCGGCGAGCACGGCGGAGATCCGTCCTCCGTGGAATTCTGCCACACGATCGGCCTCGACTACGTGAGCGCCTCTCCCTACCGCGTCCCCGTCGCCCGTCTCGCGGCTGCGCAGGCGGCCATCCGGGAAAAGACGGGTCGAGGTCTCGTGCGCGCCGACGTATAGGGCTCGCCCCGTCACGATGCGATGCGAAAGCCCCCGCGTTTCGGCCGCGCCGAAGCGGGAGGTTCGTACGCTTTGTCGCCCCCGGGGTCATTTGGTCCCGGGGGTATTTTTTTCCCCGCGCCTTGGGCCGCCCGCGTCCCCATCCTTCGCACGTCCTCTTTTGCACGTCTTATGTCAACTCAACTCTTTTGTCAACCGGATGTCTCCAAATTGTTAACCAAATGGGGTTGACATTCGGGTTCTTCCTCCGTACGATGAGGGCAGAAGGGGGGAGGGCATTGGATTGGGTGGATAAAGCGCAACGCATTCTCGCAGGTGAGCCGCTCACTCCCGAAGAAGGGATGCGCATCCTTGCCGTGGAACGTTGGGCGGAACTTCTTCCCATCCTCGCGGGTGCCCACCTTCTTCGTCGGGCCGCGTTTGGGGAAGAGGTGGAGTTTGCGACGCTCATCAACGCGAAGAGCGGTCTCTGCCCCGAAGACTGCGCCTATTGCTCGCAGTCCTCGCGCTCCCGGGCGGTGGTGCCGCGCTACCCCCTTCTCGCCGAAGAGGAAATCGTCCGCGGCGCAAAGCAAGCAGTAGCCCTCGGGGCAAGGGTGTACTGCGTCGTAACGAGCGGACGAGCCCCTACACCGGGCGAGCTCGAGCGTCTGGCCGAAGCCGTGCGCCGGATCAAAACGAGGTTTCCCGCGCTCAAGGTGTACGGGAGCTTTGGGCTGCTCGAGCGGGAGGGCGCCCAGCTCTTGCGGGAGAGCGGCCTGGACGGCTACAACCACAACCTGAACACCTCGCGGCGCATGTATTCCCGTATCGCCACCACGCACACCTACGACGATCGCCTGAAGACGCTTCGGGTCGTTCGCGAAGCAGGGCTTCGCGTGATTTCCGGGGCGATTTTCGGCATGGGGGAGGAAGCTTCGGACATCCTCGCGCTCGCCGAAGACCTTGCGCGCGCCGAAGTGGACGAAATCCCCGTGAACTTCCTCATCCCGATCCCCGGGACTCCGCTCGACCATCGTACCCCGCTTTCTCCCCTGCGCGCCCTCGCCGTGCTCGCCTTCCTGCGCTACCGCTTTCCCCGAACGCCGCTCCGCGTGGCGGGAGGAAGGGAACTTTCCCTACGCTCCCTTCAGCCCCTCGCTCTCCTCCTGGCCACGAGCATCTTCGTCGGCGACTACCTGACGACCAAGGGACAACCTCCCCGGGAAGATGTCCGCCTCCTCCGCGACCTCGGTTGGCCCGTTCCCGCTCCGGTCTGGCCCGAAGAAGGGGCCACGCGCGCCCCTTCGTGAACCGGAAAGGGACTCGCGGGTAAACTCCGGCCTTGCGCATCCGCCACCTCGGGAAAGGGCCTCGCCGCCCGACCGCGCATAACGCGCAAAAGTCGCGCATTCCCCCACGTCTTTTCCAAGGAGGCGCAGCCCGTGAACCCCAGGACGATTGCCTTCGTGGCGACCTACACCGCCGTCGCCGTAGCTTCCGTGTACCTCGCTCGCCTGCTTCCGGGGCTTCCCGTGGCGGGGGTACACGTACCCATCAGCTTCATGCCTTTTCTCGCCGCTTTCGCCGGCGTCTTCCTCGGGGCGCGGAACGGCGCCTTGGCGATGGGTCTCTACCTCTTGTTGGGGCTTCTCGGTTTTCCCGTCTTTGCCGGGGGTTCCGGGGGATTCGCCTACGTCCTCGCCCCCACGTTCGGCTACATTCTCGGCTACGTCCTCGCCGCCCTTACGTCCGGTTGGATCTACGAAGCGCTTGGGCAAACGGGAGACAGGTCTGGCCGAGGAGGTACCCGCGGGACCTCGCGGGATCGCGCCGCCTCCTTCGCCTACTTTCTCGCCCTGGAGGCAGCCCTCCTACCCCTCTACGGTACGGGCATTGTCTACATGTGGGGGATCTTGAATTTCGTAACCGGCAAACCCGCAAGCCTTTGGGCGATAGCGGCGGGGATGGGGGTCTTCTTCGTCAAAGACGTCTTGCAAAACGCCGTGCTCGGGCTCGCCTTCCTCCCGCTCCGCGACGCCTACCGCCGTGCGGCGTTCTCGCCGACGCAGGAGATCTGGACGACGGACGACCGAAGGGACGGAGAGAAGGCGTGAAGCCCCTCGTGGAACTCGAGGACGTCTGGTTTCGCTACCGTGGGGGCCGTTGGGTCCTCAAGGGAGTTTCCCTACGCCTCTTTCCCGGCGACGAGGTCGCCTTGATCGGGGCAAACGGTTCCGGCAAGACGACGCTCGCCCGACTCCTCGCCGGACTGTACCTGCCCGAGCGCGGCACGGTGCGCCTTCTGGGACAGCCCCTCGCCGACCTGAAAGAAGGGGAGCGGGCTCGCCTGCGCCGTCGGGTCGCCTACGTCTTTCCCAACCCCGAACTTCAGATCGTCGGGCCCACGGTAGAGGAAGACGTCGCCTACTCTCTCACCAGACGCGGGTTTTCTCCTGCGGAGATGCGCGCCCGCACGGAGGCGGTGCTCTCCCGCTTCCGCCTCTCCTCCCTCCGCAAGACGCCTCCTGCCCGCCTGTCCGGGGGAGAGCGCATGCGCCTCGTCCTCGCCGCGGCGGCCGTCGGCGCCCCGGTCCTCTACATCCTCGACGAGGCGACGTCCTTTCTCGACCCGCCATCCCGCAAAGAACTCGTGGAGTTCGTCCGTCGAGAAGTGGCTTCCGGGGCCGCGGCCGTGTGGGTGACGCACGACGCCGACCTCGCCCGTAGCGTCCGGCAGGTACTCGTTCTCCGGGAGGGGCAGGTCGCACCGGCATCGCGGAAGGCACTCGAGGAGCGCGGACTTCCGCACGGGAGAGCCTCGCTTCCGCGTATCGCCCGATCGGAGGCCGATTTTTCCAGGGTTCCCACACGTCCGCGGATCGAGTTTCGCGACGTCGAATTCGCCTTCGCCGCGGGGACGCCCTTTGTCCGCCGCGTCTTTTCCCGGCTCAGCCTGCGCCTTTGGCCGGGAGAAGTCGTGGCCGTGCTCGGGCCCTCGGGGGCGGGGAAGAGCACCTTCGCCCGCCTCGCGGCAGGGCTTCTAAAGCCTTCGGGAGGAGAACTTCTCTGGGACGGCGTTTCCCACCCGCGGGGGTTCCCCGAGGAGCTGCGGCGCAAGATCGCCTACGTCCCGCAGTTTCCCGAAGACCTCTTTCTCACGTCCGCGGTCCTGGACGAAGTGGCGATCGGGCTCAGGGAGCGGGGAGTTCCCCCGGACGAAGCCGAAAGGCGCGCCAAGGAGCACCTGCTCGCCTGGGGCATCGGCGAAGAGCTCTGGGACCGCTCGCCCCGGCATCTGAGTACCGGAGAACGGCGGCGCACGGTCCTCGCGGCGATCTTTGCCGGGGAGCCGGAGGTCGTCTTTCTCGACGAGCCGACCATCGGCCTCGACGCTTCCGGTCGCGCGCTCCTTCTCGATCTTTTGTCGGCGTACGCCCTCCCCGCTTCCTCGCGCCTCCTCGTCTTCGTGACCCACGACCGGGAAGTTGCCTTTCGCCTCGCGACGCGTGTCCTCTTTCTCGGGCGTAAAGGCGACGAAGGGACGGAGATCCTCTTCGACGGTCCTCCGGATGCCCTTCGCCTCTTTCTCCAAGGCCAACCGGGATGGTGCGGAGGTGGGACGGGGGATCTCGTTCGGAACCTCGCCCCCGTTCGCCGAGGTGAACGATGAACGGAAGCACCGCGTTTCCCTTCGGGCGCACCCTTCCGGAGGAGACGCCCTTGCACCGGGTGCCGGCCGTCTGGAAGCTCCTCTTTTCCTTCCTCGCTTCGGCGGCCGCCCTCCGGGCGCGAACTCCCTTCGGCTTTCTCCTTCTCGCCTGCGCCGCCTTCCTCCTCAGCCGATCGGCGCGCCTTTCCCCGCTCTTCCTCGCCCGGAGCCTCCTGTCTGCAGGCATGTGGATCGGGGTGTTTGCGGTTTTTTCCGCATGGGGCGCCTGGGGGCAGGGCATCTCTGCGGCGGTAGCGGCCGCTTCGGCCGTGGGGTTTCGCCTCCTCTTCGTCTTTTGGTTGACCCTTCTCTACACGCTCACGACTTCGGCCACGGAGCAAGTGGCGGCTTTTGTCCGCCTCTTGCACCCGTTGAAGCGGCTCGGCGTGCCCGTGGATGCCGTGGCCTTCGCCCTCTCGCTCGTGCTCACGCTTTTTCCCTTTTTCCTCGAGGAAGGGGAACGCCTCCGCCTCGCGCTGGAGGCGCGCGGCCTCACCTTCGGGAAACGTCCCGTCGAACGGCTGCGTCGACTGGGACTCTTTTTCTCCGCCTGGTTTCGCCACGTCTTTCTGCGCGCCGAAGAAACCGCCGTCGCCCTCGCGCTGCGCGGGTTTTCGGGGGAAGTGCCCGTACCGATGTGGGAGGAGAAGGGCGAGACGCACGTTCGTCCTCTCCTGTTCCCCGCCTTGTGCGTTCTTGCCGCGTGGGTGATGGGGTAGGGAATAGGGGGTGTGGAAGATGCCGCGCTGGGTACCGCCGCGAGACGTGTTGCTCGCCTGGAACCGGGATCACCTCTGGAATCCGTTTACGCCGATGAAAAATTACCTGGAAGAAGATCCGGTCATCATCGAACGCGGCGAGGGGGTCAAGCTCTTTGACGTCGACGGCCGCGCGTACTGGGATGGGTACAGTTCGCTCTGGCTGAACGTTCACGGCCATAACGTGCCGGAGC